>JACJZV010000003.1:0-300000 GCA_020635395.1 Flavobacteriales bacterium | reverse complement strand
ATCACACCACTAAGGCCACTCAGCGATATAAATCGGGTAGAGCGTTCCATCATCGAACGGATTTCTGAGAGCTGCTCTAAATGATTATTTTCTTTCATTCAAATAACTTTGAGATGCAAAGTAAATTTAAGTTTTTGGATTGTGCAAGTTTTTTTAATTTCGTTTTAGAGTTTCTTAATTATTGTATGCCATCAAATCCTTTGTCTTACATTCTTTTTTTGTTTATAGTAGTACTAACTCCATTTCTCAATAATTACCATTTCTACATAATTGATGAATTGCAAAGGAGGTTTCCGAGCAAAAAGATTGAGCGATATTCTTATTTGGTTAATTTTTGGAGGGGTAATTTTACGTTTGAATTATTTAGAAAGTCGGTAGTTCCAACGCTCACTAAATCAGAGAAAAGGAAGTTTTATCTATATTGCATGTCAGTATTTTTTTGGATTTCGTCAGGCGTCATTCTATTTGTTTTGGCAATTAAAAATGAAATATAGATTATTCTGATACTTATTTCTCTACCACAATACTGCTGCCTACGCAATTGGCGGCAGTAAATACTACTTTTTTGCTTATAACAACAAGTTCAATTTGTGCATGCTTTACACTTTTTAAATCTGAATGAATCGATGTTTAACGATTCACATTTTTCTTACTCTCTTTAAGAGCTTGTTTATTATCGCACAAATTGACCTATTTTGCTTATTTCAACCCAAACTGCGTTAAAATTTCCTCAAATAGCTCTCTGCTATTCTTGTCAATTTTGCCTTGTTTGGAGTAAAATAATTCCAAATTAGCTTTCAATTCGGAGATAATAATCAGGCTCTAACCCAAAACTCATCTTGCCAGTCCTCGGTTATCGAGTTAGAATGTGCGTGCTCAACATGGTTCAATTGCTCTTCGCTGGCCACCTTTTGTACTTCGTTAAATAGAACCCTTTCCTCAAAACGGATGTGGGCTGCCAATTCTTGTTCGATGCTGACAAGGTTGCTCTCAATCATTGTGGCGGCAGTAAAAAGCTGCTCTAAATGCCGGTGTTCTGCCAAGGCTCTTTTTATCAATGGTTGATTCTTTTCTAAAATGGAAAAAACATAGTTTTCCTCAAATTCAAAATGAGGTTGGAGGTGGTTTTCCCAAAACCAATCGGTATATTTCTTTATACGTTCTGGGGCAATACCCAAACTTAATCCTTGCCGAATTTTCCATGACAACAATAAGCCATGGTGGTGTTCTCGACTTACGGGTTGCAGTGAGCGATGCCGTTTTATAGGCTCAGGCATAATTTGCTGTTTTTTCTGCTTCTATTGTTCTCGGAAATAGAATATTGTTTTCCAAGTGAATGTGCAAATGCAAATCTTCCTCAAATTCTTTCAGCAGTGCAAAGGCCGCTATATATGTTGCACAGGCATCAGCGGGTGGTGTATAATTATGGCTCAATTCAGACATTTTTCTAAACCGTTCTCCTTCGTTGTCGTGTTCAAGCATCATCATGCTTATAGGGTTTCGCACGGTGCCAAATGGTGGAGTCTGAAGTGACTCGCCATTGGCCATTGCTCGAACAAACGGAAACAAAATCTTTTCCTCCTTTTGAATATGTTGAAGCAACTCTTGGGCAGATGCCGTAAACAATTGTTCAAGTTCAATCAATTCTGGGTGATGTTCGCCGTGAACCATGGCAATTTTGTGCAAATAAGCTTTAAGCTCAGGAACTTTTTGCTCTATATATCGATGGTGTTTTTTTTCGATGTAATCGGCCAACAAATCGCTGTCCCAAGAGGCAAAGTCTGTTGTTGAATGGTTGGATTTTTCAGCCGCTTTATTCAATTCATCAATCAACTTTTCTGCATCAAGTTGGGCCTGTTGGCACACTTCGTATATGGTTCTATTACCCTTGCAACAAAAATCAATATTGTGCTGCTTAAAAACTGAAGCCGTGCGGTAGTCGGCGGCAACTAATTCGCCAACGATACTTTTTGTTGTGATATTCATTGTTTGAAAAATTTTAAGATTTAACCAATTTTATTCCAAAAATAGAAAGGCATACTACTTTTATAAATTCTAAAATAACATAGTAAAAATGGAGGTTTGAAGGTGGCACGGTTAGCCCCTGAATGTGCATTTCGGCTCGGAAATCAAGAGCAGGCAAGAGCCACACGGTTTGAAGCAAGACTATCAAAAAGGGAATAAGAATAAGCAGATGTTGCCACTCAAAACCTTTTATTCCTGCATACAACATACTTACAAGTATGGTAACGGAAAGCACTATTTCTACCCGATTTAAGGCTTTAAATACCAATTGCCCAATGCCCAAGCCCAGCGGCAATGTAATGCCGGGTGCCTGAAACTTTAACCAAGCCTCCATAAAGCTGATGGCTCCCACAAAACCTATCCAAATAAAAACGGCTGCCATTGCCACGGGGTATTTAATGGTTGAGTTCATTAATGAATGGTTTTGGTTTCACTCTTTTTAAAATATTCGATTTTGAGCAAAAACATTTCGGCCATTTTTTCTGCTCTCCACTTTGCTTCTTCCGCTTTTTTCCCAAAAAAATATTGATCTACCGTTTTAAAAAATAGCATTTTCCACCTTTCGAAATGCTCTTTCTCTATTGGCATTTTGGCATGTGGTGCAAACGGACTTCCATTATAGGTATGCTCGCTCAATAGCACCGTTTGCCAAAATCGGTACATTTTTTCTAAATGTATTGGCCAGTTATCTTTAATTACTGCGTTAAAAATGTTGCCCAATAAATCATCCTGCCTTATCCGGTTGTAAAAGGAATTTACCATTAATTGGATGTCTTCTATCGTTTCTATGTCTTTATGTTCTTTCAAATAGAATTATTATTGTTTAAGATCAACGTTTCAAAAATGCCAAACCCTCCTGCAATCCATTGGTAAGCTCGGCCACCGTGGTGGTTTGCAGCATTTGTCTTAAATCATCTCTAACAGCCTTAAACTTAAAGTGCATCGGACAGGGTTTTTGCTCATTGCATTGCTCTAAACCCAACCCACAACCGTTGTATATTTTATCTCCATCTATGGCTTCCACAATTTGATGAAGCGTTATGTCGGTGTGCCGTTTTATCGGAATTTCATAACCTCCGTTATGTCCTTTTACTGACACGATGATTTGATGATTGGATAATGATTGTAATATCTTTGCAGTAAACGCAACGGGTGAATCAATGGCGGTGGCTATTTGTTTTAAACTTACCCGCTGGTCGTGATGCGATTGATGGCAGATGTAAATGATTGCTTTAATTCCGTACTCACAGGCTTTTGAAAACATTTCGTCTGTTTTTTTTGGCAAAAGTAATGAATTTTAATTCGGATAAATTTGTCCGAATTGAAATTTGATAAATAAATGATATATGACAATAGCCGAAGAGAAGAAAAATCTAAGAGGACACATGCTTATGAAACGGGCAAAATTGGAAAAACGCATCAAAGAGCGATATGACCATTGGGTGTGCGAAAAAATTTGGACAAACATTATTGAACGTGCATATAGAACGGTGCATTGCTATCTGCCCATGGGTGCCGAAATTGATATTAACCCATTAATAGAGAGAATGTTAAATGAAAACATTGCGGTTGTTGTGCCTAAAACACTCCCTAACCGAAAGATGCAAAACCTCATTCTATACTCGTTGAATGAGCTGGAAAAAGGTGTTTTTGGCACCAGACATCCTGCCAATGCCGAGGTTTATCATGGAGACTATAATTTAATAATTGTACCCGGCTTGGCTTTTGATAGTCAAAATTTTCGGTTGGGCTACGGTGGCGGATACTATGATACTTTTTTGTTGCAACATCCGCAGGCATGCACATTGGGTGTTGGATACCCTTTTCAGCATCTAAAAAATATTCCGTTAGAGCCGCACGATATTCAATTAACCGAAACATTGCCATACCAGAAATACCCCGCTGTTGATGAATTTATGGGAATGTGAAGAATGGTTTTTCTCCCGTTTTAACCTAAAGCGGTATTGTTCTACTTCCCAAAAAAATGGGTGTAAAACCACACCAAATTTTAAGTGTGTATAAATTGAGCGAATTTTGCTAAAATGTAGAATGCAACATGCTGCCACCAAAACTTTTGTGTTAACTTAGCGGCATGAAAAATTGGTTTTATTTACTCCCCGTTGGTGCTGCAATTTTTGTGGCTTCTTGCTCTAAAAAAAATAACGAAACAAAGCAAGTTAACATTAGCGAAGAATCATACAATCAAGCTAAGGCCTTGTTTAAAAGTGTTTCTGGGCGTGCCACCTCGGATGAAAACCCATTGACTCCCGAAAAAATAGAGTTGGGCAAAGTGTTATATTACGATACCAGACTTTCTAAAGATGGCAACATCAGTTGCAACTCTTGTCATAATTTGGCAACCTTTGGGGTGGATAATAAAGCTACCTCTCCGGGCGATGATGGTACGCTGGGAGAAAGAAACTCACCTACGGTATTGAATGCCGCATTTCATTCGACTCAGTTTTGGGATGGAAGGGCAAAAGACGTGGAAGAACAGGCCGGAATGCCCATCTTAAATCCGGTAGAAATGGCCATTCCGAGCGAGCAATTTTTGGTGGACAGGCTGTCTCAAATTGCAGAATATAAAGACTTATTTGTAAAAGCATTTCCAACCGATGAAAATCCGGTTAGCTATAACAATATTAAAAAATCGATTGCCGCTTTTGAACGAACTTTAATTACCCCATCACCCTTTGATAGCTTTTTAAATGGAAATAAATCAGCCTTGACTGCACAACAGATAAGTGGCTTGGAAACATTTGTGAAAGTTGGCTGCACAGCCTGCCATAATGGTAGTTTGATGGGGGGTAATATGTTCCAAAAATTTGGGGTATATTCCGATTATCGCACACTTACAAACAGTAAGGTAAACGATGAAGGCAGGAAAAAGGTAACCAATCAAGAAGCGGACAAGGATATGTTTAAAGTGCCTTCGCTCCGAAATATTGCCAAAACGGCACCTTATTTTCACGATGGTTCGGTTTCAAACCTCAACGATGCGGTAAAAATCATGGCCAAATTAAACCTAAACAGAGATTTGACCGACCAAGAGATTAAAGATATTGTGGCATTTTTGGAATCACTGACTGGAGATGTACCCGAAAAAGCCAAAGAGATTCCCGCTATTCTCTCGGCTAAAAGTTAGGTTCTTTTACCATTAAACCCCTCGCATTGCGAAGGGCTTTTTTTGTGGTTATTTATTCTCTTAACGTTCCTGTATCGTTAGGTTGAGGCTTTATGAACCATTAGAGATTTAATCGATAGAGGAGTTTGAAGGAAACTAAGAGTGTTTATCCATCAACGTTCCCCCAACGGGAGACATGGAGGGAGACAAATCGGGCAAATAGGCAAAAAACGAACGAGGGTAAATTTTACCCTTATGTTTTGAACGAGAGTAAAATTTTGGTATTTTTGCCCTTGTATTGCAAACGAGCGTGAATCTTACACTTGAACAAAATGGGCAAATTCAACAAAGAAATACCATATAACAACTTACCGTTATTGCCGCCAAAGGCCGATATTGAAACGAAAGAAATACTTCGCAAAACGATTTCGGCAGGTAGAGCATTGGCTCAACTGAACGGAACTTTGCTCAACTTACCCAATCCGACACTTTTTTTAGACACGATTTATTTGCAGGAAGCAAAAGCGAGTTCGGAAGTCGAAAACATTATCACAACAAACGATGAACTTTACAAATCGTTAGTTGCAGATAAAAAAGTAGAAAATTCAGCAACCAAAGAAGTGTTGAGCTACAAAGAGGCACTTTGGTTGGGCTTAGAACAGTTAAAGAAAAAACCGTTCATCACAACAAATCTTTGTATTAGCATTGTACAATGTATCAAACAAAATACGGCTTCTATTCGGGTTATACCCGGAACAACTTTAAGCAACACAAAAGGTGAAGTAATTTACACACCACCAAGTGGCGAAAACGTAATTCGTGAAAAATTAGCAAACTTGGAAAAATTTATCAACGAAGATGAAAGCATTGACCCATTGATAAAAATGGCTTTAATGCACTATCAGTTTGAAGCAATCCACCCTTTTGCAGACGGTAACGGAAGAACAGGACGAATTTTATTGCTGCTGTATCTAAAACTTTCAGGTTTGCTTGACACTCCTGCGATTTATTTAAGCGAATACATCATCAAAAACAAAGCAGATTATTATAAAAGTTTGCGAAGTGTAACCGAAAACAACGATTGGGAAAATTACATTTTGTATATGTTGGATATGATTGAGGAAACTTCAATGAAAGGCCTGGAGCGTTTGAATAAAATCACAACTACAATGACAAAAACTGCGGACGAAATAAAGGCAAAATTACCTAAAATTTATTCAAAGGACTTAGTGGAGATTTTGTTTCGTTTGCCTTATACCAAACGCCAACATTTAATTGATAAAAATATCGGAAACCCCAAAACAGTAGGGAGCTACTTGCAAACTTTGGAAGAAAACGGATTTTTGAAATCTATAAAAGTTGGAAAAGAAAAATTGTATCTGAATGAAGGGTTATTAAAAATTTTAGAAGAAAAATAGGCAATAATTACAAACTTCAAATCCATGACTAATCTCGCTGTTTTTAAAAACTTCGCTTTGGATACAACTATAACCCTCCTCAAAGTAACGTCAGAGTCACTCGACCGGAGGCTCTGATGCCAGCGTTAGGTTAAAGGAAATGTATTTCTATGGTCAAGAAAAGAATTATCAGAGTCCTCTAAAGAGTGACTCTGATTGAACCCAAAAGAATTTTTATCTCATCAACCTTTTCAACTTCCTGTTAGTACAAAATACAAAGGAATGCCGGGATTCTCCGGTTCGGCATCTCCACCAAAAAGCAAGCCCTCAAAAAAATGTCTCTCATCATTTTCAAGCTCTGGTGCCAGTGCCTGATGTATTTTGTACATTAATTCGCCATTGGTAAAATATTTTCCATTATCTGCCACCAAAATTATTCTTTCTTCGTCGTGGTCTTCCTCCTCTTCGTTCCATTTAATGTACTGAATGGCCACATCTTTGTTTTCAAGAGCAACACCCTTAAAATCGAGATTTAATTTTGAACGAAAATCTATTTCTTCGTGATAGTTTTTTAATTCCTTTTCAAATTCTGCTTGGGTATCGAATGGGTCGAAAAAAAACGACCAAATAACATCTCTAAATAAATATTTTGAAAATTCCATTTTTATAATGATTAATTGTTAAACATAAAACCTACATGGATTGAATGATTTGTGCTTTTTAAAATATTCAAATTTTCTTTGGGTTATAGGATTTTGACCGTTTTCCAAATTTTTCATACGATTCAACGTTTCTGCTCCTTTTTTTCCACCAAGTTTATTCATTTCATACATCTCCGTTACGGCGGCTTCAAAGCGTGTCATTTTAAATGGCCCTATTTTGCCGTTTATCTCAAGTTCATAAATACCTCTAATTTTATCCATCCATACTTTCTTTTTAGCATTGTATTTTTTTGGTGTTACACCATCTGCTTGGTAGGGGTTTACTTCGTAAACGTGTTGATCATACCTTGCACCGACGGTCGGTTTGGTGGTTTGACCAACGTAACGAGCCTCTTTGCTTGCATTATCTAACTCATAAAACCGCACCTCAATCAATTCTTCCGAGTTAAAGCTGGATTTGCTCAGGCTTTTTCCGTTGTGTGTAAGTATGTTATTGTTGCCAACAAAATAATTATGAACATCGGCAACCTCAAAGTTGTAGGTCTTGGCTTCTTGCTCTTTAATGCAAATTTTTTCAATTTTCATCTTTTGACCCTTGTGATTCATTAAGCTCATATTGGTTTTTAATTCGGATGCGGCCATCCATTGATTGGCATCTACCAACCAAAATTGGTGCGAACCGGTAACTTTTATTACATCGTTGGCCAGATATAATTCTACGTATTTGGTGCAGAAGTTATTTGATATTTCAATAACAGGTTTTAAAATCGTTTTCTGTAATTTAAAATCATAGGCATATACCATGTCGCCCACTTTTATTTGTTCGATGGGTCTTTGCTCATTTTCCAACTTTACCATTGTCCCAGCCAAAAAACATATTGGTTTTTGGGGCGGTATTTTTAACAAATCTGTGTATTCCATAGCTCTTTGATAATCCTTTAAACGTGTAAATTTATTGTACATTGAAGAAAGAATGGTTAACCAAAATTATTTGAATTTATTTTTCTCTTCTCAATGCAATAAAACCAACTTTTTTACAAACCTGGCCATCAAAAATAGACCTAAAACAATCAGAAAATATTTTTTTTAAAACACAAAAATACTCTTACTTTTGCAGCCCTTTTTGAAAGGGAAAGATGCGGGCGTGGTGAAATTGGTAGACACGCCAGACTTAGGATCTGGTGCCTCGCGGTGTGAAGGTTCGAGTCCTTTCGCCCGCACTTTTTATCTTAAACAACGATTATTTTTCATCATTAAAAATTTTTAAACGCGTGAACGTAACATTTGAAGAGAAAGATGCTTTAAATGCATTGCTTACCATTGAGCTAACTAAAGACGACTATCAACCAAGCGTAGATAGTGAATTGAAGAAATACCGAAACAAAGCCAAAATTCCTGGATTTCGTCCGGGCATGGCTCCTATGGGTATGATTAAAAAGATGGTGGGCAACGCCATTTTGGTGGAAGAAGTTAATAAACTTGCCACCAATACCTTGTTCAACTATTTGCAAGAAAACAACATCGATGTGTTGGGGCAGCCCCTAGCCAGCGATGAACAAGCCCCAATTGATTTTGAAACTCAGGAGAATTTTAAACTGTATTTTGATTTGGGACTTGCACCAAAGTTTGATTTAAACTTTACACCAAAAGACAAATTAGTTCGATACAATATTTTGGTTTCTGACGAAGAACTTGCCACCGAGGTGGACAACAACCAACGTAGATATGGCAAAATGTTGGAAATTGATATGACCGAGACCGATCAGGACACTGTAAAAGGTTTGCTGACAGAGTTGGATAGCAATGGAGAAGCCTTAGAAGGCGGTGTTGAAGGAAAAGAAACAACGGTTTTGTTGGAACTGGTAAAGGATGCTGATACCCAAAAATCATTGTTGGGAAAGAAAGTTGGCGACATGGTAGAGCTGGATATTTTTAAATTTTTTAATGACAATGAAAAGGTTTTAGCCCGCACCTTAGAGCTACCTGTAGAAGGATTAAACGACATCAACAAAACATTTAAGTTTGAAATAACCGAGGTTAAACGCTTTGAAAAAGCGGAAATAAACCAAGAACTTTTTGATTTGGTGTTTGGCGAAGGAGCCGTAAGTTCGGAAGAAGAGTTTAAAACAAAACTCAAAGAAAACATTGCTTCTTACTACAACAGCGAGGCGGAGCATCAGTTAGAACACAGCATTTCGCATTTAATTCATGACAACCATTCATTGACACTGCCTGACGCATTTTTGAAAAGATGGTTGGTTAAAACCTATCCGGATACCTATACTGACGAAAACATCGACGAAAAATATCAGCATGAGGCAGGACATTTACGCTCGCAATTGATTACTGAAAAATTGGTAAGCGAGTTTAAACTTGAGGTAAGCAATGAAGAAATTGCCGATGTTTCTTATGGCTACACCGTGCAGCTACTTCGTCAATATGGTCTTACAAATCCGGACATGGAAACCATAAAATACTTTGAGCAAAAGAACAAAGAAGACCGCGATTTTATGCGAAGAGTGGGAGATATGGCCATTAACCGAAAGGTGATGCAGCAAATAAAAAGTATGGTTACCATTGAAACCAAAGATATACAGGTAGATGATTTCTATAAAATGATTGAACATCATAATCATGAACATAATCATCACTAAATGGTTATTTTTGGACAATATTTTTAACAATGGATTACGGTAAAGAATTTCAAAAATACGCAACGAAACATTTAGGTATCAATAGTTTACACGTTGATAATTACATTCAAAGCGTATATACACCTGTTGGTTTAACACCAAACATTATTGAAGAACGACAGTTGAATGTGGCTTCTATGGACATCTTTTCAAGATTGATGATGGATAGAATTATCTTTCTTGGGGTGCCTATCAACGACCAGGTGGCCAATATTATCATCGGTCAGTTGTTGTTTTTGGATTCGAATGATCCAAATCGTGACATTCAGATTTACGTAAATAGCCCGGGAGGTTCGGTGTATGCAGGGTTGGGTATTTACGATACCATGCAGATAATCAATTCAGATGTTGCCACCATCTGCACAGGCATTGCAGCCAGTATGGCCGCAGTTTTGTTGTGTGCCGGGGCTGCCGGTAAAAGAACTGCTCTAAAACACTCGCGAACCATGATTCATCAGCCATTGGGCGGAGCTCAAGGACAGGCCAGTGATATGGAGATTACCGTGAACGAAATCAAAAAACTAAAAAAGGAGCTTTACGATATCATAGCTCACCATTCGGGCCAAAAGTTTGATAAAGTTTCGGAAGATTCTGACCGAGATTATTGGATGACTGCCGAAGAAGCGAAAGCGTATGGAATGGTTGACGACATTTTATTAAACGCAAAAAAAATAAAAAAATAGCCTTACATGGAGTGTTCTTTTTGTGGTAGAAAGCGAAGCGAGGTTGAAATGCTAATTGCGGGTGTGGATGCACATATATGCGATGATTGCATTATGCAAGGGTATCAAATTGTTTCGGAAGAGAGTGGTGGTAGGGATAAAAAGAAAAAGAAATCAACAGAATTTAAAATTGATCTTAAAAAACCGATTGAGATAAAAGAATATCTTGATGAGTATGTCATTGGTCAATACGAGGCAAAAAAGGTACTTTCGGTAGCGGTTTATAATCACTACAAAAGGTTGATTCATCTTAAAAATGTTCAGTCGAACAGCGTAGAGATTGAAAAATCAAACATTTTGATGGTTGGGCAAACGGGAACGGGCAAAACCTTGATTGCTAAAACATTAGCCAAAATTTTAAACGTTCCGTTTTGTATTGCCGATGCCACCGTTTTAACAGAAGCTGGCTATGTGGGCGAGGACGTGGAAAGCATTATCACGCGGTTGCTACAGGCTGCCGATTATAATGTAGAGGCCGCCGAGCGGGGTATTGTTTATTTGGATGAGGTGGACAAAATAAGCCGCAAAAGCGATAACCCAAGCATTACTCGAGATGTGAGTGGAGAAGGTGTTCAGCAAGGTTTGCTCAAATTGTTGGAGGGAACCATTACCAACGTGCCACCACAAGGTGGCAGAAAGCATCCTGATCAAAAATATATTGCCGTTGATACCAGCAACATTCTGTTTATCTGCGGCGGTGCTTTTGAAGGGATAGAAAAAATAATTGAGCGAAGAATTGCAACAAGCAAAGTCGGATTTAAAAATCAAAAAGACCAACAATTGGCTTCCAATCGGGATAATATTTTGCAATATATATCGCCGCTTGATTTGAGAAGTTTTGGGCTTATTCCTGAGATAATTGGCCGACTTCCGGTGCTTACCCATTTGGATACGTTGGATAAAGAGGCTTTGATTGAAATTCTTACAAAACCTAAAAATGCCCTGATTAAACAATACGAAAAATTGTTTGAATTGGAGGGTAAAGAATTGGTTTTTGATAAAAATGTCGTTGAATATATTGTTGACAAGGCCATGGAGTTTAAGTTAGGAGCAAGAGGTCTTCGGTCTATGTGCGAGGCACTTTTGTTGGACTATATGTACGAATCGCCATCTGATAAAAAATCTAAAAAAGTAACCATCAGTATAGACACAGCTCAAAAGAAATTGAGCAAGTTTCAGCAAAGAGCAGCTTAGTTTCTCTTTTTTTCGTTACTTCGAGGCCGTATGCTTGAAAAAAACAATCCAAAAGTTATAAACGGTTGGGCATTTTACGATTGGGCAAATTCGGTTTATAATTTGGTTATTACTTCTGTTGTTTTTCCGATGTTTTATCGAAAAATGACTCCCGAAAGAGTAGATTTTTGGGGACGAAATTTTGAACACATGGAGCTTTATTCGTATGTGTTTTCTGCCTCATTTTTGGTTGTTACCATCATGGTGCCGCTGCTAAGCGGCATTGCCGACTACACCGGAAGCAAAAAAAGATTCCTTCAGTTTTTTTGTTATTTGGGTGCGGCATCGTGTGTAACCTTGTTTTTTTTCAATCCAAATCATCTTGAACTTAGTTTAATTTCTCCTTTTTTGGCCAGCATTGGTTTTTGGGGAAGTTTGGTTTTTTATAACTCTTATTTGCCCGAAATTGCAACACCCGATATGCACAATAAAATCAGTGCCAAAGGATTTTCTCTGGGCTATATAGGTAGTATTTTATTATTAATTTCCATTCTAATTGCCATAAAAACATTTCCAGAACAAGGCGGTCTTATTCCTCGACTTGGCTTTGTGGCTGTTGGCCTGTGGTGGGCTGGTTTCTCCCAAATAACCTATGCCCGACTACCGCATAATGTGTATAACAAAAAACCAATAAAAGAGGCAGGATACATTTTTAAAGGTTTTAAAGAATTACAGAAAGTGTGGCAAGAGCTGCGACATTTGAAGCAAGTTAAACGGTTTCTATTCTCCTATTTCATCTACAATATGGGAGTTCAAACCATAATGCTGCTGGCAGTTGTTTTTGCCGAAGAAGAAATAAACTGGCCTGTTGTGAACGGCGAAGTGGATACCAGCGGATTGATAGTCAGTATAATTCTTATACAGTTGGTGGCGGTTTTGGGTGCTATGGTCATGTCACGAATTGCTAAAAAAATTGGCAATATTTGGGTTATTAAAATTGCCGTTCTTATATGGATAGTGGTTTGCCTTATTGCATACAATATCTCTGAGCCTTCAGAATTTTATATTCTGGCAGCCATTGTTGGTTTTGTAATGGGTGGAATACAATCGATGAGTCGCTCCACGTATTCGCAGATGCTGCCAAGCGAAACCACCGACCATGCTTCCTATTTCAGTTTTTATGATGTTTTAGAAAAAATTGGCCTCATCATCGGCCCATTTTTATATGGCTATACCACTGGAAATTTTGGAGGAATGCGAAATGCGGTTATCATACTTGCCTCTATTTTTGTGTTTGGTTTTATAAGTTTGTTTTGGTTGAAATCAGAAAAGAGCGAAAAGCAATTGAGTGCTTTGTAGTTTATGCACACTTTCTTTAGTCAACATATCGAAAATGATAAAATTATTCTTGACGAAGAAGAAAGCCGACATTGCACCAAAGTAATGAGATTGACCATTGGTACAAGCCTTTGGGTTATTGATGGAAAAGGTAACAGGTACACTTGTGCCATTGAAACCGCGGGAAAAAGAGTGAGTTTGGATATTTTAGAAACCAAATTTCAATCTCAAAAATCTACGTGTGTGGTGGCTGTCTCTCCGACAAAAAATGCGGATAGAATGGAGTGGATGACCGAGAAAATGGTTGAAATTGGTGTGCAAAAAATTGCTTTTATCCAAACCGAAAACAGCGAACGAAGCCGTTTAAATTTGGGTAGAATTGAAAAAAAGGCGATTTCGGCTTTAAAACAATCCGGAAATTTGTGGATGCCCGAGTTAGTGGCCGATCAAAAACTAAACGATTTTATCAAAACCGATGATTCAGAAATAAAACTTGTTGCACATTGCTATGAAGGTCAAAAAGCTACTATCGGCAATATAATTTCACAAAAACAAACCACAATTTTAATAGGCCCTGAGGGAGATTTTTCAGAAACTGAAATTAAAGGGTTGATAAACGGAGGTTATCTGCCCACTTCTCTCGGAAATTCGAGATTGAGAACCGAAACGGCAGCAGTGGTGGCATGTACTTTGATAAATCATTTTACGTTAATTTAGCAAACTCAAAATGAACAGAAATTTTGCAATTGTATTGTTAATCTTTTTAGTGGGAACATCGTTTTCGCAGCGATATTCTATACAAATAGCCAAAGTAAAATACAATGGGGGAGGAGACTGGTATGCCAACCGGACGGCTCTTCCAAACCTAATAAAATTTTGCAACGAAAACCTAAAAACCAGCATTGACCCCGCCGACCAAACCGTAGAAGTGGGCAGTTCAGATATTTATAATTATCCGTTTATTTATCTAACAGGTCATGGAAACGTGGTTTTTTCAGACAATGAAGCTGATAATTTGAGAAAATACTTGGAAGCTGGTGGTTTTTTGCATATCGATGATAACTATGGTCTGGAGAAATTCATTCGCCCACAAATGAAAAAAGTGTTTCCCGAATTGGATTTTGTTGAATTACCGTTTACGCATACACTATATAGTCAGAAGTTTAAATTTCCGAACGGCCTGCCAAAAATTCACGAACACGATGGCAAACCACCAAAGGGATATGGCTTGATTTATCAAGGAAGATTGGTGTGTTTTTTTGACGTAGAGTGCGATTTGGGCAATGGTTGGGAAGATTTTGGCATACATGGCGATTCGGAAGAAACCCGCCAAAAAGCCCTAAAAATGGGAGCCAATTTGGTGCAATATGCCTTGACAAATTAATGAGTCCAAAAACTTCAATTCTTTTTGTCGTTAATCCGATTTCTGGAGGAAAATCAAAAAAGAATATTCCACAACTAATTGATAACTATTTAGATAGCTCCATATTTTCGATTGATATATTTTGGTGGAATAAAGCGGATGAACTTTTGGGAAAGGTCAATCATTTTATTGAATCGAACGGAGAGGTGGTAATAGCCGTAGGTGGTGATGGAACAATAAACTTGTTGGCTTCTATGTTGAGCAAGACAAATGTTGCATTGGGCATAATACCGATGGGAAGTGGAAATGGTTTGGCACGCGAACTGGGTATTTCAATGAATCCGCAAGAGGCCATAAAAGCATTAAATTCTGCCAAAATAGAATACATGGATCTTGGGTTGCTAAATGGTAAAGTGTTTTGCAATGTGGCCGGAATCGGCTTTGCCGGACAAGTGGTTAAAACATTTTCAACAATAAAGCGTAGAGGGTTGTTCTCGTATATTTTGGCAGTAAAAAAAGAATTCAATAAGGCTCAAAATACGCAATTCGAAATAAAATTGGATGAAACAGAAACAGTTGAAACAGCTTTTATGTTGGATGTGGCAAATGGCACACAATGGGGCAATAATTTTTTTGTAGCTCCCGATGCCAGCTATACCGACGGCGAGCTTGATTTTGTATTTTTAAAGAAGCCAAAGATGATTCAAATTCCTGCTTTTGTTTGGTCGTTGTTGCAAAAAAAGAATCATAAACTCATAAAAAGATACCGCT
The DNA here is from genome assembly GCA_020635395.1 of Flavobacteriales bacterium. NCBI lineage: Bacteria > Pseudomonadati > Bacteroidota > Flavobacteriia > Flavobacteriales > Flavobacteriales bacterium. The sequence continues at coordinate 284,732 of JACJZV010000003.1, read as the reverse complement.
TAAAAGAGGCAACAATTACCCTTAACGAACCACTTTTTACTCATTTGGATGGAGAGTGCCAACAGGCTGAAAATCAATTAACTTTTTCGATAATTCCTTCCGGATTAAAACTGTTTCGCTAAACAACTTTATGGTATCCATTTGTCTTTTCCGAAATCAGGTTTCCTTTTTTCAAGAAAAGCATTACGGCCTTCCTTTGCCTCGTCAGTCATATAGGCCAATCGGGTAGCTTCACCGGCAAACACCTGTTGTCCCACCATGCCGTCATCGGTTAAGTTCATGGCAAATTTTAGCATTTTTATACTTGTGGGAGATTTTGCCAAAATTTCCTGAGCCCACTCAAAGGCGGTGTTTTCAAGTTCGGCATGTGGAATTACTGCATTTACCATACCCATTTCAAAAGCTTCTTGTGCCGAATAATTTCTGCCCAAAAAGAAAATTTCTCGTGCTTTTTTCTGTCCCACCAATTTAGCCAAATAGGCAGAACCGTAACCGCCATCGAAACTCGTTACATCTGCATCTGTTTGTTTAAAAATGGCATGTTCTTTACTGGCCAAAGTCAGGTCACAAACCACGTGCAGGCTATGTCCACCGCCAACGGCCCAACCCGGCACCACGGCTATAACTACTTTTGGCATAAACCTAATAAGACGTTGCACATCCAAAATATTCAACCGATGATAATTGTCCTCCCCAACATAGCCTTGATGACCTCTGGCACGTTGGTCTCCACCACTGCAAAAAGAATATACTCCATCCTTCGTACTCGGACCTTCTGCACTCAACAAAATCACGCCAATCCTCGTATCTTCCTGGGCATTATGAAAAGCATCTAAAAGCTCGGAGGTGGTTTTGGGGCGAAATGCATTGCGAACATTGGGGCGATTAAAAGCGATGCGAGCAACGCCGTTACATTTTTTATAAGTTATGTCTTCGTATTCTTTGGCTGTTTGCCAGTTGATGGTGTTCATATTTTATATTTTATGCAAAGGTAAGGAAGGTGGGGTATCTTTAACTCAAATAAGAAAAGGACGTTTGAAAAGCAATAGGGCTCATAAAACGTTTATGAGCCTTTCATTAACCTCTTATCAAAATAGAAAGGCTTTGTTTCAATTATTCTAACAATAGAACCGAAGTTGGAAGATAGTGGATTTAAGAGAATATTTTGCTCCTCAGGAATAACCACGGAAGGAACGGTTGTGGCCAATTGTGATGATTTTACCCAGTTGTCTCCGGTGCGTTGTGATGCAGATTCAAATGGCAAACTTTGCCAGTTTTGGGGGAGGGGCAACAATGGAATATTCTCTAAATCTATTTTTAAGATAATCATAAACATATCTTCGGGAAGCTTTGTTGAGGCCAGGTTTACCAACAATTCCAATACGGCCAATGAGCGAGATGAAGCAGCATATAGCATAGGTGTGCCAACACTATTCCATCTACCACCGTATAGTTTCGACCCCTCACCAGAAAGATCTAATGCATATTTTTCTTTAGCAAGCCGATAGACTAACATTATGAAAAAATGCCATGCTCAATTCTTCCCAAAACATCTTGCACCATTTTGATGCCGAAAGTGTTGTCTATAATCGAGATGGGCTCAACATCTCCTAGGGCTATGTTGGAAACGTGAAGCCAATCATAAAATGCCTGATTAGAACCCAAAACCTCTTTTCCTCGTTTAAAAAGCAGAAGCACCTCTAATATTTTCTCGGCATATATGGACTCAAATTTTTTGTTTTCTTTTTTATAGCGTTGAAAGGTACGTTCAGACAAGTGAAGCAAATTGCTCCATTCGTTTTGGTTAAAGGGTATTTTATTTGATTGATTTTCAAATAGTTGAAAAGGAATGCCCCTCTGGCTATACGAAACTAAATAGGGCATAGCAGGCTCTTCTACGAGTGGGGTTATTTCTTCGGGTAAGTTATATTTTTTCATAATAAACCGACATTTGTCCAACAAATTTACGACATTTTTCGTTGGTTTAATAATTTTTACCAAAAAAATCTCGCATCAATATTTTCTTATGCTTATAAAAAAACTCTCAATTTACATATTCCTTCTATACTCGCCACCCACTTCAAACAATGCGTTGGTAATTTGGCCAATGGAGCATACTTTGCATGCTTCCATCAATGCGGCAAATACATTTTGGTTTTTTAATGCTGTTTGCTGAACGTTTTTCAATTCCGCTAAAGATTTATCCGCATTTCGTTGGTGAAGATTTTGCAATGTTTGTATTTGAAACTGCTTTTCTTCTTCGGTTGCCCGAATTACTTCTTGTGGCACTATCGTGGGTGAACCTTTGCTACTCAAAAAAGTATTTACCCCAATAATTGGATACTCACCAGTATGTTTTAGTGTTTCATAATACAAACTTTCTTCCTGAATTTTTGACCGTTGATACATGGTTTCCATTGCTCCCAACACACCACCACGCTCAGTAATTCGATCAAATTCGGCCAATACCGCTTCTTCCACCAAGTCCGTCAATTCTTCAATTACAAAAGAACCCTGCATCGGATTTTCGTTTTTGGCCAAGCCCAATTCTCTATTTATAATAAGCTGAATAGCAACTGCTCTTCGTACACTTTCTTCGGTAGGAGTAGTAATGGCCTCGTCGTAGGCATTGGTATGCAGCGAGTTACAATTGTCGTAAATGGCATAAAGTGCCTGCAAGGTAGTACGAATATCATTGAAATCTATCTCTTGAGCGTGCAAACTTCTACCACTCGTTTGGATATGGTACTTGAGCATCTGGCTTCGTTCATCTGCACCATATTTTAGTTTCATGGCTTTAGCCCAAATTCTTCGGGCAACTCGACCAATTACGGCATACTCAGGGTCAATTCCATTGGAGAAAAAGAACGACAAATTAGGCCCAAATTCGTTGATGTCCATACCTCTGCTCAGGTAGTATTCTACATACGTAAATCCATTGGCTAAGGTAAATGCCAATTGACTTATTGGGTTGGCTCCAGCCTCGGCAATATGATAACCCGAAATACTTACTGAATAAAAGTTACGCACCTTATTATCAATAAAATACGACTGCACATCTCCCATTAATCGCAATGCAAATTCAGTACTAAAAATACAGGTATTTTGAGCCTGATCTTCTTTAAGAATATCAGCTTGCACCGTGCCTCGTACTTGAGCAATGGTTTCTGCTTTAATTTTTTCGTACACTTCTTTTGGCAAAACCATATCACCAGTCATGCCCAAAAGCATTAAACCGAGTCCATCATTTCCTTCGGGCAATGCTCCGTTGTATCGTGGTTGTACAGTTCCTTTTTCGTTAAAATATGCGTCAATTTTTTGTTTTACTTCCGCTTCTAAACCATTTTGTTTGATGTAAATTTCGCATTGTTGGTCAATAGCGGCATTCATAAAGTAGCCCAACATCATTGGTGCCGGCCCATTAATTGTCATTGATACAGAGGTAATTGGATCGGCCAAATTAAATCCAGAATACAATTTTTTTGCATCGTCCAAACAACAAATACTCACACCAGAGTTGCCAATTTTTCCGTAAATGTCAGGTCGATGGTCTGGGTCGTTACCATAAAGTGTTACCGAATCAAAAGCCGTGCTCAACCTTTTGGCTGGCATTCCTTTGCTCAAATAGTGAAACCGTTTGTTGGTGCGTTCCGGGCCACCTTCTCCTGCAAACATACGGGTTGGGTCTTCACCTTGTCTTTTAAACGGATAAATACCCGCCGTGTATGGAAATTTTCCAGGAACATTTTCTTGTAAATTCCATTGTAAAATATCTCCCCAATCGTTGTATTTGGGCAAACTCACTTTTGAAATAGGCAAATGAGAAAGCGATTCGGTTGTGGTTTTTACTTTTATTTCTTTTCCCCTTACAAAATAGCTAAAATATTCCCCTTGATATTGTGCTTTAGTTGCATTCCAATCCTTTATAATATCTTGATTTTCAGGAGATAGCTGACGAAGGAGTTCATGTTTTTTTGATTCTAAATCCGTAGTTGCAAAATTTTCAACCAAATCAATCCCATACAACTTCCTTGCAATTGCCGCTTGTTCGGTAGCCCATTTGTCATAACTGCGGTTATTTTCGGCTATTTCTGATAAATAACGCACTCTTTTTGGTGGAATGATAAAAATCTTTTCCGACTCATCTTCTTCTTTCTCAAAATGGGAATGAAAATCGTTTCTTGTTTTTTGTTTAATGGTTTCAAACAACTTGGCGTACAATGCGTTCACGCCTGGGTCGTTAAATTGGCTGGCAATCGTACCAAAGACCGGCATAGAGTCCGCATCTTCGTCAAATAATTTATGATTGCGTTGATATTGTTTCTTTACGTCTCTAATTGCATCGGCAGCACCCCGTTTGTCAAATTTGTTTATGGCCACCAAGTCGGCAAAATCGAGCATATCAATTTTTTCGAGTTGGGTAGCCGCACCAAATTCAGGAGTCATTACATAGAGCGAAACATCGCTGTGGTCGGTAATTTCCGTGTCGCTTTGACCAATCCCTGAAGTTTCGAGTACAATTAAATCGTATCCTGCCACTTTAAGAATGTCTTTGGCCACATCAATATGTGCCGAAAGTGCAAGGTTTGCCTGACGTGTTGCCAACGAACGCATGTAAATACGCTCATTTCGTATGCTGTTCATCCGAATTCGGTCGCCTAATAAAGCTCCACCAGTCTTTCTTTTGGATGGATCTACTGAAATTATGGCCATTTTCTTTTCAGGAAAATCAATTAAAAAACGACGAACCAATTCGTCCACCAAGCTCGATTTACCTGCACCGCCTGTTCCCGTTATACCCAACACTGGGGTATTCAATGCATTCGCCTCATTTTTAATGCGTTGAATAAGATCTTTATTCTCTTCAGGAAAATTTTCAACCGCCGAAATCATTCGGGCAATGGCCATTTTATTCCCTTTTTTAAAAGACTGAACTTCTCCATTCAGATTTGCTCCCGTTGCAAAGTCCGATTTTTGTACCAAATCATTTATCATGCCTTGCAAACCCATTGCTCGTCCATCGTCGGGGTGGTAAATACGAGCAATTCCGTAATCTTGGAGTTCCTTTATTTCGGAAGGCAATATAGTTCCTCCACCTCCGCCAAAAATCTTGATATGGCCGGCTCCTTTTTCTTGCAACAAATCGTACATATACTTAAAGTACTCATTATGACCACCTTGATAGCTGGTCATTGCAATGGCATTTGCATCTTCTTGAATGGCAGTGTTCACCACTTCCTCCGCACTTCGGTCGTGGCCAAGATGTATTACCTCGCAGCCCGTGCTTTGGATTATCCTACGCATCACATTTATTGCCGCATCGTGCCCGTCAAACAGCGAAGCAGCCGTAACTATTCGAACTTTATTTTTTGGAGTATAGGGAGATTGTTCTTGCATAAACTCAATATAGGTGTGGCAAAGATAAAATACTTATTCTCAAAATTCTCAAATACAAAAGACCCGCTCTCGCAGGTCTTTAAAATTCTCTCTTTTAGAGAGCACAGTTAAATGTAGTAATTCTAGTTTGAGATTCTACCTGTCGCAGGTATCATCAATAGTAGTGTAGCATTAATAATAAACAGATATTAGATTTTCTTAGTAGTTAAAATGTAGTAGTGTTCTTAAGTAGTGCGTAGTATTTATCAAATATTGTCAAATTCTTATTATCGTTTTTTTGAAATTATATTGTCAATACTTGTGCCAAATGTCTAGATAACCGTAGGATGTGTTGTTTAAATAATTGAATATTAAATGTTTATAAATTTGCTCGAGGTTTTGGATTAATGACCAAATTGTCTCAAAAATGGAAAAAATACCAAATTTGAGACAATTTCTATATTTTGTTGACAAAATTACAAGTCGGTCTTTCTCATTTTTTTTCAAGATTTTTGTCCGATGCATATTTTAAGAGGGTTTTTAGGTTTATTTTTTCTACTTTTTGTAGCTTATGGTTTTAGTAAAAACAGAAAGTCTATAAATTGGAGGTTAGTCTTATCTGGAGTTGGTCTTCAGTTGATTCTAGCAGTGTTGATTTATAAAGCCCCTGGCTTTGATAGTTTTTTTGGATGGCTGGCCACTGGTTTTACTCGTCTGCTTTCATTTACTGATGAGGGTGCAAAGTTTATTTTTGGGAAATGGCCCGAAGTAGCTCAGATTTTTGATATGACCACTGGCACTCCGGTGGCCCATACCATTGGGTATGTGTTTGCATTTAAGGTTTTGCCAACCATTGTTTTCTTTTCAGCCTTAACATCATTGCTATATTATTTAGGAATTCTTCAAAAGGTGGTATATGGGTTTGCTTGGGTATTGAGCAAAACGATGAGACTTTCGGGTGCAGAAAGTCTTGCAGCAGCCGCCAATATTTTTGTTGGTCAAACGGAGGCTCCACTTGTGGTAAAACCCTATATAAGCAAAATGACGAAATCTGAAATTTTGTGCCTCATGGTTGGTGGCATGGCCACTATAGCAGGTGGGGTTTTTGCAGCATTTATTGGAATGTTGGGTGGAGCAGATCCGCAAATGCAAGAAATGTTTGCCAAACATTTATTAACAGCTTCCATATTATCTGCTCCTGCTGCCATTGTTTTTGCAAAAATGCTTTTGCCCGAAACGGAGGAAGTAGAGAAAAAGTTGGATATTGATAAAGAAAAAATTGGTGCAGACCCGCTTGAGGCCATATCTACCGGAACAACGGAAGGAATAAAATTGGCCGTAAATGTGGGCGGAATGATTCTGGTTTTTTTGGCTTTTATTGCAATGTTCAATTTTTTTCTAACCAATATTATTGGAAGTTTTGATGGTATTGGCTCTTGGAAATTTACCAGTTTAAATGAAATGGTAAAAAGCAACACCATTTATCAAAGTTTTAACCTCCAAATGATTCTTGGTTATGTATTTGCTCCGGTTGCTTGGCTCATCGGAATTAGTTCAAACGACATGATTCTATCCGGACAATTGCTCGGTGAGAAAACCGTTCTGAATGAGTTTATTGCCTATATTTCCTTGTCAAACTTCGAACATTCAGCGGCCTTTGTCCATCAGCGTTCAATAGTAATATTAACCTATGCCCTTTGCGGATTTTCAAATTTTGCAAGTATTGGAATTCAAATTGGAGGAATCGGCACGTTAGCTCCAAATCAACGCACAACTCTTGCAAAACTGGGCATGAGAGCATTATTGGGGGGCACATTGGCTTGTTTAATGACTGCCGCTATAGCCGGAATTTTCTACTAATGCAAAATAGATCTTTTCTTTATGGCGATGGCTTTTTTGAGTCGATAAGAATTATCGATAAAAGCATTCCATTGCTAAACCTACATTTGGAAAGAGCTCAAAAAACGGCTCTATTTTTTGGTATGAATTGGCCAAAAAAATGGGATGAACCATTTTTTAAACATGAAATATTCGATAAATATGAACTAACAAATGGCGTTGTTCGAATAACCTTTTATCGGGCAAATGGCGGACTTTATTATACCGAAAATGCAGAAATTTGTTTTGAAGTATCCTCAAGGTTAATGAACGAAACTGGCATATTTCTTTTAAATGAAAATACAACTTCTGATAATCTAATCCGGCAAATTAGTGAGCTGAATGAACTAAAACTTGTGGTTGGTACTTATATCAAAAAGCCAATTAATCCATTATCCCCATTCAAATTAAATTCGGCAATACTTTATGTATATGCGGCTCAACAATTGAAAACAGCGAATGGAATTGATGATTTATTTCTGCTAAACGAAGATGGAAATATTTGCGAAGCACTGAGTAGCAACGTTTTAATTTACATTGATGGAAATTGGATAACTCCAAATATGCAAACTCAAGGCCCCGTAAATGGCGTATATTTTGCTTATATGAGGCAATATATTTCTGTAAAAGAAAAAACAGTTACCATTAATGAATTAAAATCTGCCGAATTGATTTTGTTGACCAATGCCACCCTGGGCATCCGAAGGGCTTGTTTAATAGGATAGTATTTCAGCCATTTTTATGAGGGATGTATCAATTTTCTTTTGATGGCTTATCGCCTCTGTAAATGGAGTATATTTAACTTGGTCATTAACCACCCCAACCGTTACATTTTTTTCGCCATTTAAAAGTGCCAAAACGCCTTCATAGCCCAGCCTACTGGCCAAAACTCGGTCTTTTGCTGTTGGGCTACCACCACGTTGAATATGCCCCAACACCGTATTTCTAATGTCAATATCCGGAAATTCTTTTTTTATTTTTTCAAAAAGCACGGAGGAGTTTCCGGTAGTTTCACCTTCAGCCACAACAATAATTGAGAACGATTTATTCCTGCGGTTGGCATTGTTAAAGTGTTGTCTAACCATTTCCATTTCACCAGTTCTTTCGGGAATGAATATGGCTTCGGCACCTGCCGAAATACCCACCTGAATGCCAATAAAACCGGAGTCTCTTCCCATAACTTCAACCAAAAAAACGCGGTTGTGGCTGTCGGCGGTATCTCGTATTTTGTCTATTGCCTCTACGGCAGTGTTTACGGCGGTGTCGTAGCCGATGGTGTAATCGGTTCCATACAAATCATTATCAATTGTGCCAGGCAGTCCAACGGTCGGAATGTTATATTCTTCATAAAGTTTTAAAGCTCCGGTATAAGAGCCGTTTCCACCAATACACACCAAAGCGTCAATTTCGTGGTTTTTGAGGTTCTCAAAAGCCTTTTTTCTACCTTCCGGAGTCATAAATTCTTTGCTCCTTGCAGTTTTTAATATGGTTCCACCTAACTGAAGTATGTTGGCCACCGATTTGCGACTCATTTCAACAAATTCATCCTCAATCATTCCTTGATATCCCCTTCTTACACCCATAACTTCAAGGTCATGGTATAATGCTGTTCTTACCACTGCCCGAATGCAGGCATTCATACCAGGCGAATCGCCGCCTGAAGTAAAGACTCCAATTCTTTTCATGGAAACAAAACAACAGAATTTATTTGAGAAGCGTAAAAAAAAAGACCGACTAAAAGCCGGTCTTTTTCAAAAAAATTAAAAATTTCTTAGTTGTCTTCAACCAAAACACTCACATTTATTGTGTTGTCAGTTCCGATGTTTTTAATCAACATCAAGGCATAACGGCCAGTAGAACTTGCAGGTTTTACAAAGTAAACGCTACCGCCAGTGATGTCAACATCGTTTGAAGTTGGCGAAGTGCTAGCAATCTCAGCATTCAATTTTTCAGATGTAGTCATTGCATTGAATTGAGTTGCAGAGTAGCTTGTTTTTCTAAATTCAGTAGCATTTTTGGTTGTCCAAGTGGCAACTTTAGTCATAATGCTTTGAACTCTTGAAGATGAAGGAGCACCAACAATGTGCAAGCTATTTGTTTCGTCCAAAACGTAAACCAAATCAACTGATGCAGAATTTGCAGTAGCATCTGTCAAGTTGTAAACGGTAAAGTCTGTCAAGTTCAATGAAGAACCTTCGGCAGCTTTTTGATTACCCAAAGTAGCGTCAACTGCTCTAACAGGTTTTGGAGTAGAAGTTCTTGTCAATTTAATTGATCTGGTAGTTTCATTTCCGTCTTTATCAGCCACGGTAAAGAACCACTCTTCGTAACCAACTTTGTTTTGAACCATGTTTGTGAAATCTACAGTCAAGGTTTTTGATTTGAAAGTAGTATCACAAAGAGTACACATGTCTGGAGTTACTTGTGAGCTTCCATCCAAACTAACACGAACTTTAAGAGATTCGATGTTTGAAGAATGAGATGCCTGAATGCCTACGGTAAATTCAGAACCTTCGGTAATTTCTCCATCTGCCGATATATAACCGGTATTAGATAAAAAGTTTAAAACAGGCTTGTCGGGTTCGGGTGTAACCCCAGGATCTGTACATGCATTAAGTACTAAAGTCCCGACAACGGCGAATGCAATCAATAAGTTAAATTTTACGTTTCTCATTACTGTGTCTATAAGTTTTCGGCAAATATATAACCGTTAAAACTGTTTTTTTTAAGTAATTGCTGTTTTAATTAAAAATTCTACAATGGTTTTACATTGGGTTGACTGGAGCATTATTGCAATCTTTCTTCTTTTTTCGGTTTTGATAAACCTAAAATTCAAATCGCTCGGCGAATCCGGGTTGGAAGGTTTTTTTCTTGGAGGTAGAAATTTGCCGTGGTATTTGGCAGGATTGAGCATGGTAGCCACCACGTTTGCCGCCGACACACCATTGGCGGTTACAGAACTTGTGGCTCAAGGGGGAATTGCCAAAAACTGGCTTTGGTGGAACATGTTAGCCGGAGGGCTTCTAACCGCAATATTTTTTACCCGACTTTGGCGGCGGTCAGGAGTGTTAACGGAAGTCGAATTTATAAATATTCGATACAGTGGCAGGGCGGCAAAATTTTTACGCAGTTTTAAGGCAGTATATCTTGGGTTGATAATCAACGCAGTGGTAATTGCCTGGGTTAATCTGGCTTTTATGTCGTTGGTGGAAGTCTTTTTTGGAATAACCGGAGCTAAACTCTACCTCATTACCGGGTTGGCCATGCTTATTGTGTATGCCTATTCGTCTATTTCTGGCCTTAAAGGTATAGCCGTTACGGATGCTTTTCAATTTATTATTGCGATGATTGGCTGCATAGTGCTTGCAGTTTTAGTATTGCAAAGTGATAAAATTGGAGGAATTTCAGGGTTAAAATCAAAGCTTGATTCAAGTGCTTTTCAATTTTTTCCAACTATAAAAAATGAAATGTCAAAATCGGCGATTGTCGATAATGAAAAGATTTTTACCATTTCTGTGGCCTCCTTTTTTACGATGGCCGGAGTGCTTTGGTGGAGTACTTGGTATCCGGGTGCCGAACCCGGTGGTGGTGGATATATCGCCCAGCGAATGATGTCGGCCAAAGACGAAAAAAATTCTTTTTTTGCTACACTGTTTTTTCAAATTGCCCATTATTGTTTGCGACCCTGGCCATGGATTTTAGTGGCCCTGTGTGCATTGGTTTTGTACCCCGATTTGCCAGCCGCCGACCAAAAATTAGGCTATGTAATGGCCATGAAAGATTATCTACCAACAGGTTTAAAAGGGTTGTTGCTGGTTGCTTTTTTAGGAGCTTATATGAGCACTATTTCTACCCAACTCAACTGGGGAGCAAGCTATCTGGTAAATGATTTTTATTTACCCGTTAGACAAGCAAGTCGAAATTCAGAAAGCAATGAATTAGACTCAAATATTGTGAAACAAAAAGAGCAAAACTTGATTAGAGTGAGCCGAATGGCAACCTTATTGGTTGTAGTTTTTTCATTAATCATCACCACTCAGGTTAAAACTATTTCAGGGGTTTGGGAATTTATTATGCAATGCGGAAGCGGCTTGGGGTTGGTTCTTATTCTACGTTGGTTTTGGCATCGCATCAATGTATGGAGCGAAATAACTGCCACAATTACACCTTTTTTTGTCTATGGATTTGTACTCATCAAACAGAATATTTTTAAAAATGATTTTTTGCTAAGTCATTCGCAGGCAGAGTTAGATGCCTTTTTAAGCAGTGGAGTGGCAGATATTCCGTTGTATTTCGATTTTGCCAATGGCGTATTATTGTCGGTTTCTATTACCACAGTTTGTTGGCTGGTTGTTACCTTTTTAACCCGCCCCACCGACCACAAGGTTTTATCTAAATTTTACGAAAAAGTGCAGCCAACAGGGGCCTGGGGAGGTTTTGGCCAACCCAATAACTCCCTGCTCATTTGGTCGGCTTTGGCTTGGGTTTCGTCAATTGTAATGGTTTACTCATGTCTATTTTGTAGCGGAAAATTCATTTTTATGGAATGGCAGCAGGGCTTTCAGTTTTTAGCTACAGCCATCATTGGTTTTGTTGGTTTTGTGTTTTTTGCCAAAAAAGCAAAGCTCTTTGCATAGTGTTGGCACAACTATTGCCAATGTATGCCCACATTATACACTAATAAAATACCTGACAGATTGACAATGTTTGATAAATCGCAGAATATACTACAGTTGGAAACCGATTCGGAAATAGATAATCCGGGCTTTATAACCCTGATGTCGCAAGACGAAGAAAATGAAATGAATAAGGAAACCTTGCCAGAGCAACTTCCTTTGTTACCATTAAAAAACACAACCTTATTTCCAGGTGTGGTTTTTCCTATTACCTTGGGCAGAGATAAGTCAATAAAACTGATAAAAGATGCCTATAAATCATCAAAAATAATTGGTGTCGTTTCGCAAAGAAGTAGCGAAATAGAAAATCCACAACAGGCTGATTTATACGAAATTGGCACATTGGCTCAGATCGTAAAAATGATTCGAATGCCTGATGGAAATACCATGGCAATCATTCAAGGAAAACGAAAATTTAGAATAGACGATATTGTTTCTGAAGAACCCTATTTTATTGCTAAAGTGAGTGCGGTTGTTGACAAAAAAGTAAAAGCCGACAAAAATTTTAAGGCACTTTTAGATTCGGTAAAGGATATGGCTATTCGCATCGTCGAATTGTCGCCAAACATTCCTACCGAGGCCAATTTTGCATTAAAAAATATCGATAGCCCCAATTTTTTAATCAATTTTATTGCATCAAACCTTAATGTTGGAATTGAAGAAAAACAGGCCATTTTAGAAATGGACAATTTGGCTTCAAAAGCCGAGCGGGTGCTGGAGTTGCTCACAAAGGAATTACAAATGCTGGAGCTGAAATCGCAAATTCAGTCGAAGGTAAAAGTAGATTTAGACAAACAGCAACGAGAGTATTTTTTGCATCAACAAATAAGAGCTATACAAGAAGAATTGGGTCAAGAAAGCCCCGACCAAGAAGTGGAAAGTATGCGTGGCCGAGGGTTGAAGAAAAAATGGCCAGACCATGTGGCTAAAGCCTTCAACAAAGAACTCGATAAATTGCTAAGAACCAATCCAGCCGCTCCAGATTATTCGGTTGGTTTAAATTATGCCGAATTGCTGCTTGAACTTCCGTGGAACGAATTTTCGAAAGATAATTTTGATCTTGCCAAAGCCAAAAAAGTGTTGGATAGCGACCACTTTGGTCTTGAGAAAGTCAAAGACCGCATATTGGAATATCTGGCTGTTTTGAAGCTAAAAGGTGATATGAAAAGCCCTATTTTGTGTCTTTATGGCCCTCCAGGTGTTGGTAAAACCTCTTTAGGACACAGCATTGCAAAGGCCGTTGGCCGCAAATATGTGCGTGTATCGTTGGGTGGTTTGCACGACGAAGCAGAGCTAAGAGGCCACCGAAAAACGTACATTGGTGCCATGCCAGGGCGTATTATTCAATCGTTAAAAAAGGCGGAGACATCAAACCCCATTTTTGTATTAGATGAAATTGACAAAATTGGAAATGATTTTCGTGGAGACCCATCATCGGCGTTGTTAGAAATTTTAGACCCGGAGCAAAACAACAGCTTCCACGACAACTACGTGGATTTGGATTATGACCTTTCCAAAATCATGTTTATTGCCACAGCTAATAGATTGGATACTATTCAGCCCGCCTTGTTGGATAGAATGGAGATTATCGAAATTAACGGCTACACGCTCGAGGAAAAAATAGAAATTGCTAAAAAATACCTTGTTCCGAAACAACGAAAAGAACATGGGTTAAAAAACAGCCAATTTAAAATTTCGGATAAGGTATTGGCCAAAGTTGTGGACGAATACACCCGAGAAAGCGGTGTTCGTGGTTTAGAGAAAAAAATAGCCTCATTGGCCAGATACAGGGCAAAACAGGTAGTGGCCAATGAGGTGGCAGATGCCAAAGTTTCGGCAGAAGATGTATTAAAAATTCTTGGAAACCAACGAGTAGAAAAGGAACAATATCAAGACAACGAAACTGCGGGAGTGGTTACAGGATTGGCCTGGACATCAGTGGGAGGCGAGATTTTGTATGTAGAAAGCAACATGACACACGGCAAAGGCAAGTTGACACTGACAGGGCAATTGGGCGACGTTATGAAAGAGTCGGCCATTTCAGCATTGTCATACCTCAAAGCCAATTGCGAATATTTGGATATGGATTATCGCTTGTTTGACGAATACGATTTTCATATACACTTTCCGGCAGGAGCCATACCAAAAGACGGTCCATCGGCGGGAATAACCATTTTGACATCGCTTGCCAGCATCCTCACCCAGCGAAAAATAAAATCGCATTTGGCCATGACCGGCGAAATAACTTTGCGTGGCAAGGTGCTTCCGGTGGGCGGCATCAAAGAAAAGATTTTGGCCGCTAAAAGAGCAGGTATCAAAGAGATTATCTTGTCGGATATGAATAAAAAGGATATTGACGACATTCCGGCTCACTACTTAGAAGGACTGAAATTTCATTTTGTGAAGAATATGCTTGGCGTGCTCGATTTGGCTTTAACTAACGAAAAGGTTAAAAACGCAAAAGTTTGGCGAGTGGAGGAGTTGGCTGCTAGTGGGGCTTAATCGAAAAAGATAATTGTGAACGTTTGATTTTCTTGGGTTCAAACCTCACTCCCCACCCGATTCAAAAAAATCATCCCAATACTTCTGATGCTTTTTCAATTTTTCATTGTACTGTTCTGAAAAAATCATTCGCAATCCTTTCTTCCCGTTACTATCAGGAATGTTTTGGTAATATTCCAATTGATATTGTAAAGTGCTGTCATCCATGCTCTTAGGAACAATAAGAATGGCCATTTTTTGCGGTGTTAGAAAATCATTCTCCCATGTGTATATCGTTTTATGCAAATCCATATACCAACTGCCCTCATAAGTTTCAGTTATTGAACCATCTTCTAATTGAATTGAATAATACGTACTAAAATTTCCTGCAAACAAAATGGAGTCCTTTTGCTCGTTGTGTGCAAACACCAGCATCCAACTATTGCCGTTCATGTTTGGGTCGGTGGCCATAACAATTTCCAAACCCGATTTTCCATTCAATTCTTCAAAATAAATGCGGTCATAACTTTCATCTTCCGAACCCTGATGAAAGCCAATTCGTTTCCAATAGTTCTTTTCGAGCCGATAAAACTCAACATAATTATGCTCCATATCATAGGCAATGGCAAGACAATTTTTTTTGTCAATGAATTTGCCGATTAACAATATTTCTGGTTTATCGTAACCTAAATGCGTTTCTAAAATACGTCGTTGGTTCTTGTCTCCCCAACTATTACGATAGTTAATGTAAAACTCGGGATACCTTTTTTGCATTAAATTGTTGTAAAACGGCTCCAATGAATCTGATTTTGCATATTGTATTACCTTTGGTAGTAATTTGGTCATCATTTCATACATACCAAGATTTTTAACTTCATTAGTGTCACGAAAATTCCATACATCATTGACTTTTAAATAAATACGATACTCTTCCAAGTACTTTTTTCTCTGTTCCTCAAAAATGACGGCTGAATTTTTATTGGTATCGCAAGGTTGAATAGATTGCTTGCTAATGGAATCCGGTTCAACCTTTATTGTCTTTAATTTTCGGGAATGATTGGTACACGAAGCAGCTAAAATGAACAGTAACCATATAATATTTTCAGTTCTTCGTGTCATTTGAAATGTTAAACGAGTCAATGGAATTTGTATTACTGATTCCAAACTCTTTACAACCACAAATTTAGATCTCAAAAAAAAATCCCCCGATTTCTCGGAGGATTTTTCTATCAAAAAGAATAATTAATTCTTAGTATCTGTACATATCCGATTTGAACGGACCTTCGATGTTTACGCCAATGTATTCGGCTTGTTCAACTGAAAGGGTTTCTAATTCTACGCCAATTTTGGCAAGGTGCAATTGGGCAACTTTTTCATCCAAATGCTTTGGTAACGTGTAAACTGCGTTTTCGTAGTTTTCGGCATTTTGCCACAACTCGAGTTGAGCAAGGGTTTGGTTGGTAAAACTGTTCGACATTACAAACGATGGGTGACCAGTAGCACAACCCAAGTTTACCAATCGGCCTTCAGCCAAAACGATGATTTCTTTTCCGGCCACGTTGTAAACATCTACCTGCGGTTTTACCTCGTATTTGGTGTTTCCAAAAGTTTTGTCAAGCCAAGCCATGTCTATTTCGTTGTCGAAATGGCCAATGTTGCATACAATCGTTTTATCGTTCATCGCACGGAAATGTGCTTCTGTGATAATATCTTTATTTCCGGTAGCGGTAACAACGATATTGGCACGAGGAATGGCGTTTTCCATTTTCTTAACTTCAAATCCGTCCATAGCTGCTTGCAATGCACAAATTGGGTCAATTTCAGTTACAATAACACGTGCTCCGGCACCTCTAAGAGATTGAGCAGTACCTTTACCCACATCGCCGTAGCCGGCCACAACAGCCACTTTTCCGGCCATCATAATATCCGTTGCACGACGAATTGCGTCAACCGCTGATTCTTTACAACCATATTTGTTGTCGAATTTTGATTTGGTAACCGAGTCGTTGATATTGATTGCTGGCAATGGCAACGTACCTTTTTTCATACGTTCATAAAGTCTCAAAACTCCCGTGGTTGTTTCTTCCGAAATACCTCTAATAGCAGGTACCAACTCAGGATATTTGTCCAAAACCATGTTGGTTAAATCACCACCATCGTCAAGAATCATGTTTAATGGTTGGCCGTCTTTAAAAGCGGTTAAGGTTTGCTCAATGCACCAGTCAAATTCTTCGGCATTCATTCCTTTCCATGCAAAAACCGGAATTCCTGCGGCAGCTATTGCTGCAGCAGCGTGGTCTTGGGTTGAAAAAATGTTGCACGATGACCAGGTAACTTCTGCACCTAAGGCTTGCAATGTTTCAATCAAAACGGCCGTTTGAATTGTCATGTGAAGACAGCCTGCAATACGAGCACCTTTAAGGGGTTGGCTCGCACCATATTCTGCTCTCAAACTCATCAAACCGGGCATTTCAGCCTCGGCCAGTCTAATTTCTTTTCTACCCCAATCGGCAAGATTAATGTCTTTTACTTTGTAATTTGTTGATGATGTCAATGTAGTCATTTTTAAATCTGTTCTTAAAAATCGGTGCAAAGGTAGCATTTTATTGCCCGAACCCAAAACATTATACCACACGGATTGTTCTGATTTCTGTAATAATTACTTTTGCAAAAAATAAAAATATGTATCCAGAAGAGTTGGTAAGACCCATGAGAGCCGAGTTGACAAAAAATGGCTTTATAGAATTGAAAACCGCAGACGAAGTGAAAGATGCCATGAAAGCTGCTAAAGGCACGGCCTTGGTGGTGGTTAATTCTGTGTGCGGATGTGCGGCAGGAACAGCAAGGCCCGGTGTTTTACTTTCGCTTACAGGTGATAAAAAACCAGCTAATTTGCTTACCGTTTTTGCAGGACAAGATGCAGAAGCCACCCAAACTGCTCGAAATTTTATGTTGCCTTTTCCTCCATCATCGCCATGCGTTGCTTTATTTAAAGATGGTGAATTGGTGCACATGGTAGAGCGTCATCACATCGAGGGTCGCAGTGCCGAAATGATTGCCATGAATTTAAAAGCTGCATACGACGAGTTTTGTTAGAATAGCTTCTAAGCAAAGATTCAATTTGAAGTCGACATGCAGAACGCGGTGAAGCATCTAAAAAAAAGGCCACAGTGGCAACTTTGATGTAAAATTGTTTGTGTGATGAAAGTACTTTCTTTCAATTTTAGATATTGTTAGCCCCAATTGGCAGGGTCATTTCTCCAAGCTTCTAACAGGGGCAAATCTTCTTGCTTAATGTAATTTTGAGCTACAGCTTGTGGCAAAAGTGCTTCGTAATTTGACAAACTGAAAAACGGACAATTGGCTTGATTGAAGTTCTTGGAGGCAACATCAAATCCGTAATTAAAAATGGAGATCATGCCCACTACATTATATCCCGCTTCACGTAAATAATTGACTACCAGAAGGCTACTTCCTCCAGTGGAAATTAAATCTTCCACAACCACCACGTTGCTTCCGGCTTCAATTCTACCTTCTAATTGATTTTTCATGCCATGGTCTTTTGGTTTTGGCCGACAATAGCTGTAGGGCAATTCCAAATTATCGGCCACCAAACCACCAATGGCTATGCCTGCGGTGGCCACTCCACACAATGATTGAGCCTCCGGAAATTTTTTTTTCACAATTTCTGCCAAGTTTTGAGCAATAAACTTTCGTATTTCAGGATAAGACAAAGTAACCCTATTGTCGCAATAAATGGGAGATTTCCATCCACTCGACCATGTAAAAGGATTGTTAGGTTCTAGTTTAACAGCTTTTATTTTTAATAAATATTCTGCTAATTTGACCGAAATTTTTGACTCAAAAATCATGCAGCAAAAGTATAAAATATTCTTTCGCAGGCATCAGTTTGTGTTTGGCAATGAAACTGATTTTGTCAATCCGGCAAATGTTGTGGTTAATGTACTAACAAAGGCATTAATAAAGGGCTTGCTCGAATATTTGAAGAAGGAAAAGGAGCCACAAATGGTTCTTATTACGGAAACAGGAGGATTTGTTCGGTTTTGCGAATTGCTAAAAATGGTGTATGCCGCCGGAGGTGCGGTTTTTAATACCAAAGGGCAATTGCTTTTGATAAGGAGAAACGATTTGTGGGATCTACCAAAAGGAAAATTAAACAAATTGGAGCCGGCATCGGTGGGAGCTTTGCGGGAAGTGGAGGAGGAGTGCAACGTGTTCGACATCAAATTAGAAAAGAAATTAGATACCACTTTTCATGTCTATTTCGAGAAAAAATGGTTGGTAAAACAAACCGATTGGTATAAAATGACCTCTGCTAATTGGCAGAATGCAAAACCTCAATTGGAGGAAGATATTCAGGAAATAAAATGGGTTGACCCCGATAATTTGGATATTGCCGAATTAGACACCTACCAAAGCATACGACAGGTACTTAACCAACTGTTACACCAGCAGGTAGATATTTAGCATAATTGCCGCCATGTAAAATAAGGTCTCTAATTACCGTTGAGCTAACGGCAGTATATTTTTGTTCGCTCAATACAAATACGGTTTGTATTTGCGGAGCTTGGTCACTGTTTACTAAGGCTATTTGTTTTTCGTATTCAAAATCAGCCACGGTACGCAAGCCTCTCAAAATAAAAGTGGCACCAATCTCTTTGCAAAAATTAATAGTCAAACCTGAATAGGTGCGAACTTCAACATTTTTTTGACCAATAAAGCAATTCTCTATCCACTGCTTTCGCTGTTCCAGTGGAAACATCGTTTTCTTATTGGCATTTTCACCAATGGCAATAATAACATGGTCAAAAAGAGAAAGCCCTTTTTCGATAATGTCTAAATGCCCATTGGTAAATGGGTCGAACGTGCCAGGAAAGAGTGCGATTTTTGTCATTTTAAAAAAAACAAAGTTAACAGTTCGATTGAATTTGACTTATTTATTTTCTTCGGTAAACTCAAAAAAGCTAAAAACCGATTGTCCGTAAACTCTTTGTTCGGAAGGAATGGTTTCATTCCATTTAAAACTCGAATGGTGTTCTATAACTAACAATCCACCTTTTTTTAATAGTTTTTGACGAAAAATGAGTTTTGGCAATTCGGACATTTTTTCCAAATGATAAGGTGGGTCGGCAAAAATGATGTCGAACGTATCTTTTGATTGTTTTAAAAAGCTGAAAACATTCATGGTAATGAATTGAACGTCAATATCTTTGCTCATGGAAAATGCAATGTTTTGAAGTGTAATTTTTCGATTTTTTTCCACAGAAATAACCAATTGGCAGTCTTGGGAGGCAAATTCAAAAGCCATATTTCCGCTGCCGCTAAATAAATCAAGCACTTCACAATTCGTCATCTCAAACCGATTTTGGAGAATATTAAAAAGCGATTCTTTTGCCCTGTCGGTAGTTGGCCTTATATCTCCGCCTTTGGGCATTGGTATGGTCAAACCTTTGTATTTACCCGAAATTATACGCATTGTAGAGCCATCCGAACGTTGTGGGGCAAGTCGTTCGATTTAATAATGGAAATATACTGAATGTAGTTTTTAAAGGTAGATTCAATAGTATCGGAAGATGAAAAAGCGGCATTTTCAAACCAATGTAAATGCAGGTTTTCATTGTCTAAATCAAGTTGCTCTACGGTAAACATGATAAAATAGAAGGCATCATCAACAGTACCGCATTGATACTGGTTTAGAAGCAAAACGGTTTTATCTTTTAACACCAACAACAAAAGATTTTCACCATCTTGTTTTGCATAAATGGCTGTTTCTGATTGGGTGGAATGGCTAATGGTAAAGGAGAAAAAGGGCATGGTTTCATGGTGGTATTCCAGCGTGGGATACTGCTTTTTAAAGGCATCGAGCAACTTGGTTTGTACAGAAAATAGAATTGTTATTTCGGCATTTAGGCTCGATTCTAAAAGAGATTCGTCTTGTTTTAGCGAATGGGAAGTTTCAAAAATCTGCTTTTTTTGACCGTTGGTTGAAAAAATAGGGGGAACGCAAGCAAAATTATTTCCGGAAAAAATAAGGTTTACCTTGCTATAAATTTGATTTAAAGGAAATCGGGAATCAAGATTGGCACGGAGCATCTCGTCATCTACCGCCGCAATTAGTCCATGAGTTAAAACATTTCCGGCCTTGTCGGCCACCATATACCCCAACTCATCGAGTTGTTGAACTAAAAAAAGAGAGTTACTTATGGAATGATTGTAGTTTTCTGCCACATCAAATTACTCCCAATTACCGTCAAATTTTATTTCGGTTAAAGAGCCCAATTGCAATGTATCCTTTGGATGGTTTGGGTTGGCTCTGTCTCTATCAAAAGGTCTTGGATCTAAAACCATAAAAACCTGATTGTCTTGATCTTGTTTTCTAAGAGTTCCCGCTTTCATTATAAACATATATTTTTCATCGGGCGGCACAAATCCAATCAAATCAATATTTACATCTTTAAACAAAGTGTCTTTTACCAATATATTTTTTATTTCTCTGCGGTATGTGTTTGTTGTATCGTTTTTGTCGCCATACTCCACCATAACTTTCATGGTTCCGGTTTTCATATAGTTTATCAACGAATCAAAGCTCGATGTGAAATGTCCGTTTACATCGCGAAAATTCATCTGAGCTTTTTTAATGATTTCCATTTTTTTGATTACCTGTGCTTCAATATCGTCTCGCTCGGCACGATAGGACATTTCTTTTGCAAATAGGTCGTATAAAAGATAGGCAAGCAAACAAGCTCCTGCAAAAAATAGTACTTTAAGAATGTTGTTAATCATTTTTCAAAATTCTGTGTCGGCAATATTAACACTTTACCACCGAAAATTAATATTTCAAAAAGGTTATGATTTTAGGAATTAATCAAAGTTTTTAACCAACGGTTATTTCATAAACCGATTTCCCACCCAAACAAATCGTTTGTTTATGTATTCTGGATTTGTAAAACTGGCATTGCCCGAGGGATTACCACCCGTAACGTGAAAATCACTGAACGCTGCATGTTGATTGACAAATGCTGCACCACCAAAATTGAAAGAAACGGGTGTGAATGTGTTGTTCATTATTTCTTCAATATGATTGACCATTTTTTCGTCGGTGCAATAAGCCGAGCAGGTTATTGCTCCTTTAGTTTTGGCCATTTCGGCAGCAATTTCAACCGAATGTTCGCGGTTTTTGGTTTTTACAATAAAAATAATTGGGCCAAAACATTCATGACCAAAGGCTTCAAAATTATCCGCATCGGTTGCAATAACCTTTGGAGAGTAAATTCGTGCATTTTCAAATTCAGGATTCACAACGTCTTGCTTTTCCAGCAAAACCTTTCCGCCAAAATCACCGCTGTCTGCAATTCGTTTTATGGTGTTGTCGTTTTGAATGCCGCCCAACGTGCCGGCTCCCATTTTTGGGTGCGAAACTAAACCGCTAACCGCATTGGCTATGGCATTGGCCACTTCATCAAAAGTTACCATGCCATTCTCGGTTTCTACACCCTCGCCAGAAACAAAAATGTTTTGAGGTGCGGTACACATTTGTCCAGAGTAGAGTGATGAGGCAAAGGCAATATTTTGAGCCACCAAATTGAGGTCTTTTACGGAATCTATAATAACACTGTTAACTCCTGCTTTTTCGGTAAATGTTGTTTTGTTTAGCGATTCAATGTAATCGCCAAAGAGGCTGCCACCGGTGTAGTCGATTAATTTTATTTTATCGGCAACGGCCAATTCTTTTGTTATTGGGTTATTCATTGTGTCAACCGCCATTTGAACAATATTTGGGTCGAGATTATTCTCAACAAACACCTTTCTAAGTTCAGCTATCACAATGGCTATGGGCAATATGGCTTTTGGGTGCGGTTTCACAATCACAGGGTTGCCGGTAATTAAACTGGCGTACATGCCCGGCACCGTGTTCCAAGTTGGGAAAGTGGAGCAACCAATAACCAATCCTATTCCTTTTGGCACTGCTTTCCAAGTTTTGTGGAGGGTCAAATCAAATTTTCCCATGGGTTTTACCCAATCTACCTGATTCGGAAAACGCGATATTTCATGGTATCCCATGGCAATAGCTTCCAACGCTCTGTCGTTGGCGTGCGGGCCACTTGCCTGAAAAGCCATCATAAAGCTTTGCCCAGTAGTATGCATGGTGGCATAGGCAATATCAAAATATCTTTTTTCTACTCTATACAGTGATTCAATCAAAATTCCGGCACGGTTTTCAATCGAAACATTTTTCCATGATTTGGCATTGTTTGCATTGTTAATTAGTTCCTCAACCGATAGTTGTGGATACGAAATTCCAATGCCGGTTTGCAGATATGGAGATACCTCTTCGCCAATCCAATGGTCGCTGTTTAAACCCAATTCGGTAAATTCATTATTCATCATTTGCCCAAATTTGGTTCTACCTTCCTCATCGGCTGTTTCGGGGTAGGCTCGCGGATGCTCAGGAAAAGGGCTGTAAAAATCTCTTTTATGGATTGCCTCGATGGCCTCGGTCAACACTTTTTTGTGTTTATCTGCTAAAATCATTGATTGTGTCATAATAGGGTGCAAAGTTAGAAATTATAGCAATTCTATTTGCGGTAAACTTTTTTACCATGGAGCTGCCAATATTCAAATATTTACCCAAAGGTTGCCAATTTGTACAGTGCATGTCATAGCCTAATGTAAAATCTCTTTTAGCCTAGGCGAACCGTTGTTCAACTAAAATTCAAATACATGGAAAAGCCAAAAAATTCACTGACTTTAAACGCATTACATCAAGAAATATAAAACAAGAAAAAAGAGTGTGTTAATGAACCAATATTTTGATGGGTTCATTTTCGTCAATCGATACCAAATAGAAGCCTCTATCAAAATTTGATAGGTCAATTAATGTATTGACACCTTCTGCCAATTGCGATACAATGGTTTGCCCATAAATATTGACAATGGTTACCTTTAGTTTTTCTTGGTCGGAATTATTCTCTATCAAAACTGCGTTTGATGTCAAAATTCTAACATTCACTTGATCCGATGGTAAAACATCCGCTTTACAACCACCTTTGGCCAAAAAAGATTCTGAATTTCCATCAAAATCAACCTGCACAAGTTTAAAATAACATTCGTTGTTACTTACTTTAACCACCTCATCATAATTGATGGTTTGGGTTGAATTTCCGTGTCCTTCTACTCGACCTAAATAGGTGTAATTCTGTGCGTCTGATGAAGCAAAAATCTCAAAGTGGCTATTGTTAGTCTCACTGGCAGTACTCCACGATAAAAGCACTTTATCTGTTTCAAGGTTTTTGGCATTAAAATAAACAATTTCAACTGGAAGTGGGCCGTTTTCGTCAAAACCTCCGTTGGCAACAATGGCGGAGAATAAATAATCACCACTATTGCTGCATGATCCAACTATGCTTCCAATAAGAAATTTGTAGTTGGCATTGCATCCACCCGAATTGGTTAACGTACCCCCGTTAATAATCTGAAGTTTTCCTCCTGTCCCGATTTGAAATGTTGCTGCCGCTGCCCAATCAATTGTACCACCATTTACTATAATAACTACATTTTGAATACTGGCCAAGGTTGTATAGCTGGCATTTAGTGTTAATGTAGAAGTAATAAAAATGGTATCTCCGGTACCAATGTTATTACACATGGTGGCAGAGGCAGTGGTTGGAGAACTTATTGTACAATTTGAAGCAAATGTTCGAGTTAAACCGAACATCATAAGAAGAACAAGGACTGAGATTTTTTTTAGATTACTAAACCTTAAAAATCTCCAAAATTTTAGAATTGAAAGTTTCATTTTAATACTTTTGACTACACATATCTTGTCGCAAATGTATCTAAACTTTTCTTGGAAAAAGTGAATATGGTTTCCAATCATCACTTATTTTTGATTAGAAATGACAGTAGAATGTTAATTCAACTTCAATTCTGCTTTTTTCTCCGTTTTTTACAATTCAATTTTGAGTTAATTAGTTAGTTATGAAATTGTTAAAGTACTTGTTGGTGGCTCTGATTTTGTTAATTACTGTTCTGATTTGCTCAATAAATGTTCGTTTGAAGCAAACAAGTTTTAAGAAGTCTGAACTCAAAGAAGACATAGTTAACACACTCAATTTTTTGGAAAACCAAATAAACAAAAAGAATTTAGGTCAAAAAATGCAGCAAATTTTTCCAGAGGGCTACGTCTTTACTCATGCTGTGTATGGTGTGTCTTGGTGCCAGTTGGCATTGGCTCAAAAAAATGATTCAGAAATTAGAAACAAAGCCCTACATCAGGCTATTTTGGCCTATAAAAATTTGGAAACTGAATACGCTAAAATGCCTTTTTCGGAAAACCTTGACCCCAACTACGGTATTTTTTACGTGGGCTGGAAAAATTATTTGTTGTCCAAAATTTTTTTGATTGACACCGTTTTTGCTCAATCTGATATTTTTCGAGCCAAATTTGAGCAACAGTGCCATGAAATTGCTGACGCGGCTTTTTCTTCTCAAAATCCATATCCACAATCGTATGCAGGGCATAGTTGGCCAAGTGATGCCTTTGTGGCGGTGGCTTCGTTGAGCAATTATGATAAAATATTTGGTAAAAAATTTAGAATCAACATCGACGAATGGTTGGCAAATATTAATGAAAGACTTGATGCTGAAACGGGTATGATACCGCACAAGGTTGATTTTGAAACAGGCAAATGCGTTGTTGGTACAAGAGGGTGTTCCATAGCATTAATATTGAGGATGTTAGCCGAAATTGATTCTGATTTGGCCACTGAACAATACCTAAAAGCCAAAGAAAAATTTATGGGTAAAACAGTTGGGCTGCCATCTGTTCGGGAATATCCAAAAGGAAAACATGGAAAAGGTGATATAGACTCAGGGCCGGTAATTTTTGGGGTAGGTTTTACGGCCACCATTATGATGGTGGGTGTAATGGCCATGCTGGATGATTCTGATATTGCTTTGCAGCAATATCAGACGATTAACGCTTTTGGCTTTGCTCAAACATCGAAAAAACAAAAAAAATATTTGTTAGGGAAACTGCCTATTGCTGATGCGTTTATTGTTTGGGGAAAGTGCACTGTTCTTAGTAGATATAACCAAAACGAGTATGAAAAAAAAGGTTCAATTTTTCTGAAGTTTCACCTTATTTCTGCACTCATACTCTTTTTTATTTGGGCAGGTTATTTTGCAAAACCCATAATTCGATGGATAAAAAATCCCAAAAAAATGTAGCTCAGTTTTTAATGCCTTCAGAGAAGTTTCCTTAACTTTTTGGTGAAAAAAGTTGCCATAATTATTTCTTAACTATATTGCCTGCCGATAACAAAAAAATGCCCCGCAAAATAAATATAGCAATAGACGGCCATTCCAGTTGTGGAAAGGGAACATTAGCCAAAAATTTGGCGAAAAAATTAGGGTATATGTTTATTGACTCCGGAGCCATGTATAGAGCCGTTACGCTCTATTTAAAACGAAACGCAATAAGATTGGAAGAAGTTGTTGAAAGGCCTCAATTGCTTGATAATATTGAGATTAGTTTTGATTTAGATCCGTTTTCTGGCTTCTACAACACTATGTTAAATGGAGAAAATGTGGAAAACGAAATACGTGGTATGGAAGTTTCGGGATGGGTAAGTGAAGTGAGTGCGGTTAAAGAAATTAGAACATTTTTGGTAAACAAACAGCAAAAAATGGGCGAAAATAAAGGTGTGGTAATGGATGGAAGAGACATTGGAACTGTTGTTTTTCCGGATGCGGAATTGAAAATTTTTATGACCGCAGAACCTATGGTGCGTGCAAAACGTCGGTTTCTGGAACTGAAAGAAAAAGGCATGGATGCCAATCTTGAAGACATTTATAACAACATTCTGCACCGCGATAATCATGACTCTTCCCGAGAAATCAGCCCACTGGTGCAAGCCCAAGATGCTATTGTGCTTAACAATACCGAAATGTCCCGCGATGAGCAAACCCAAATTGCTCTTACTTGGGCAAGAGGGGTTATTTTAGCATGATTCTGATAGGAACCACCGAGAACACAGGTCAGCGTTGGGGAGCTTCGTCAAATCTTCTGAGCCCAATTGTTTGAAAAAAAAGTCAATTTTTACATGATTAGTTACGTTGGTTTAAAGTCAATTATTTGATTTTTGGGGGAATGCATAGATATAAGTTACTTTTTTTAACGAATAAACCGCTACTACCTCTCCAACCCTTCCAAAATAATCTTACAAGATTTTTTAATTTCATTTAAGGTAATAATAAGGGGAGGAGCAATGCGAAGTTTATCCTCAGCAAACAAAAACCAATCAATCATTAGGCCTTTTTGCAGGCAATAGTCAACTGTTTTTTGCAATTTTTCTTTTGATTTTAATTGCACCCCAAGCATCAATCCTTTTCCCGTAATCTCGACAATCTCGGGGTGTTGAAGCAAATTTCGGAACAATTCTTCCTTTTTTGAAACTTCTTTAATCAAACCGGAGGTGGTTAGCACTTTTAAGTTTTCAAATGCCGCAGCACAGCTTACAGGATGACCCCCAAATGTGGTAATATGCCCCAAAACAGGATTGTCTGTGAGGCATTGCATCGTATTTTTGTTGGCCACAAATGCACCCAGCGGCATGCCGCCTCCAAAGGCTTTTGCCAAACAAATTATATCGGGAACTAAATTATACTGCTCAAATGCAAAAAGGCTTCCGGTTCTGCCCATAGCTGTCTGAATTTCATCAACAATTAAAAGTGTATTGGTTTGATTGCACCGTTCTCTGACGTTTTCTAAAAAATCAGGATTTGGTGCAAGATATCCGGCTTCTGCTTGCACAATTTCCAACACCACACAAGCCGTTTGTTCGTCAATCAGGTTTAGATTTTCTTCGTTGTTAAATTCGGCAAAATGCACGTTGGGTAGCAAGGGTCGAAAAGCCTCCGTAAAATAATTATTATTCATAAGGCTCAAAGCCCCGTGAGTGCTGCCATGATAGGCATTTTTCATGGCCACAATTTTGGTTTTTCCGGTAAATCGTTTTGCCAACTTCAAGGCACCTTCAATGGCTTCGCTACCCGAGTTAACAAAATAACATGAGTTGAGCGAGGGGGGCAATAAAGAAGTTAGCTTTTGAGCCAGTTTCACTTGAGGCGATTGTATATGTTCGCCATACACCATGGTGTGCCAATATTTGCCAACTTGTTTGCGAATGGCATTGGCCACGCGGTGGTTTCTATGCCCCATATTACTTACTCCAATACCCGAAATCAGGTCGATGTAACGTTTGCCATCGGTGATGGTAATATATATTCCGGAAGCTTTTTTTACTTCCAGATTCATTGGGTTTTCTGAAGTTTGGGCAATATGTTGCAGAAATAAGTTCCTCACCTATTTTTGGAATTATTCTCCTTTAAATTCTGGTCGACGTTTTTCAATAAATGCGGCCATGCCTTCTTTTTGATCGTTGGTGGCAAACAGCATATAAAAGTTTTTACGCTCGAATGATAGTGCTTCTTGCAATGGCATTTCATAAGCCTTTAAAACACTTTCTTTGGCCAACTGCACTGCCAGCGGGCTTTGAGCCGCAATGGTTTGAGCCATTCGCACGGTCTCGATCATATACGATTCAACAGGCACCACTTTGTTTATCAACCCATATCGCAAGGCTTCATCGGCAGAAATAAAGTTTCCGGTCAAAACCATTTCCATGGCTCTGGTTTTGCCAACAGCTCTTGGCAATCGTTGTGTTCCTCCAGCACCGGGCATCACACCAATTTTTATTTCGGGTTGGCCAAATTGTGCCGTTTCGGAGGCCACTACCATATCGCACGTCATAACCAACTCGCAGCCGCCACCCAATGCAAAACCACTCACCGCAGCAATAATTGGTTTTTTCGTTTTTCTAATTTGATCCCACGTGCTAAATTGGTCAATCTTTAGCATGTCTATAGCACCTTTTCCGGCCATTTGTTTTATGTCGGCTCCGGCGGCAAAAGCCCTTTCGTTTCCAGTTATAATAATGACACGCACTTCGGGGTCGTTGTCCAATAGTTGCAGGGCATCGCGTATTTCGCCCATTACCTGAAGGTTTAAAGCATTCAATTCTTTTGGTCGGTTAAGTTGGATTACGGCAATATGCTTTTCATATTGGGGCGTTACAATTATCAATTCCGGATTCATTGTTATTAAATTGACTTCAATATTAAGATTTTAAAATTTTATGGATTAGTTTTGGAAACATGAAAAAATACATTTTAGCTATCGTTGTATCTGCACTGTCTTTTTCAAATTATGTGTTTGCACAATCCAATTTTGGTTCTTCATCAATATCCGTTGATATGAGTGAACCGATTGACAGTCGAAAAAATTACATCAACCAAATTTTTAAAGGCGATGACGGAACACTTTTCAGTATCAATAATGTGTCCAGAAACTATACATTAATTCGGTATAGGGATGATTTGAGCGAAGGAGCAAGTGTAAATCTTTCTGAATTGATGAGTAGAAATGCCTACATCGAAAATGTAGTGTGTATCAATAATGGCATTGTTGTTTTTTTTAGTGAAAAAGATAATCGTGAAAAAGAGAATAAATTGAGTTATATGACTTTTGACCAAGATGATTTGTCCGTGTTGGAATCTACCAAAGAATTATCTGCCATTAAGTTCAACTCGAGGCTAAACACCGGAAACTTTGATGTGGCAGTGTCGCAGGATAGCTCAAAAATATTGGTTTATGCCAATACTCCATACAAACGAGCTAAAGATGCCAACGATGAGGTAAGCGTGGTGGTGTTGACAAAAGATTTTGATTTGATTTGGGAAAAGAACATCACTTTACCTTATGAAGAAAAAGACTTTTTGATAATGAACTACAATTTGGATAATAACGGAAATATTCAAATTTTAGGAAGATTGAAAAAAGAAAGATCCGAGCGAAAAAAGAAGACTCAAAACTATACCTTTCACTTTATTAGCTACACGGATGAAGGCAAATCAAGAGAAGAACATGAACTGAAATTGAAAGAAAACTTCATTTCATCCATTGATTATACGGTAAAAGAGGATGGCAATTTGCTTTGTGCGGGTTTATACAGTAAAACTGCCGAAAACCGGGCTTCGGGTGTTTTTTATTTGGAATTGGAGCAGGGTACTTTAGATGTTGTTTCGGAAAATGTTGAAGAATTTGGGTTGGATTTTTTTACAGAAGGTTTATCAGAACGAGCCGCGGAAAAATTAGAAAAAAAGGCAGCCAAAGGAAAGGAAATCGAATTTTACGAATTTGAAATAAGAGATTTACTTCCAAATTCGATGGGAGGACTTACTATGGTGGCAGAACAATATTATGTATATACCACAACCACTACCACAACCAACAGCAATGGCACTACCACCACACGCACAGTAACACATTACATATATAATGATATTTTGGTGGTAGAATTTGACGAAACCGGCGAGGTAGTTTGGAAACAAAAAATACATAAATATCAGCACACAACCGATGATGGCGGTTATTACAGCGGATTTAACTTGGTTAAAAATGGCGAAACGCTTCATTTTTTCTTTGTAACACCACTATCAAATACCGAAGATATTGAACTCCCAGAGGAAATGGAGGGCGATAAAAAGGCAAAAAAATATTACCACTACATTCACGTAGAAGTAGATGAGAACGGAAAAAAACAAGCAGAAACATTAGGGTATATTAGTAAGAAAGCCCATAGGCCGGTTGTTCGAGAATGTGTCAGCTTAAAAGATGGCACATCGTTGGTTTTTGCAAAAGGGAGAAAAACACACCAAATTGGTTTGTTGAAAACGGAGAATTAATGATTTCCAAGCAGACTGCTTAAAATGGCAATTGCCGCCCCAAGTGCAATGGCCACAAGCTTGTATCGGCTGAATTTGTGATTGTCCGTGTTTTCGAACAAAATGGTGGTTGAGATGTGCAGAAACACGCCAATAACCAACGCCACCAAATAGATGGAGATATACTCAAAATCGGGTATCAATTGGCTTAGTCCACCACTGGTTAATGCCCCCAAAACGGTCATTAGGGCATAAAAAACCAGCCAAGTGTACAGATATTGTTTTTTTACGTTTCCAGCTTTCAAAATAGTGATTAATGCAAATGCCGCAGGAATTTCATGAAGGGCAATACCAAAAACAAAACCACTTTGTATTTTTTCGGAAAATAAGTTGCTACCTGCTGCCATTCCTTCCAAAAAAGCGTGAAGGCTAAGGGCTATAAACACACCATAAGGTGTTTTGTCGGTTTTGTGATGATGCAAATGCCCATGTTCAATGCCCTGTGAGAACAAATCGATGACAATTTGAAGAAAAAATCCGGCCAAGACAAAGTAGCCTATGTTAAATTTAGTGTGATGATGGTAAACTTCGGGGATGATGCTAACAGCCGTAATGGAAAACAAAAAAGCCCCACTAAATGCCAAAAAAAGTTTGAGATACTGTGTTTTTTCCGACTGAATGATTAGGCCAACCGTGCCACCAACCAACGGAAAGAAAAACAATATAAAGTATGACCAAAAATTCACGAGGCAAATTTAGAACGATTATGCAGATTGTGCGAATGCAGATAGATTTTGAACAACAAATAAACTACTTGGTCGTTAAACTCACATTATTAAAATTCTCTTTTTTGTGTGTTTAAAAAGAACCCTAATAGTTGTATATATTTTGCTGCTTGGTCAGTATTTTCAGGCAAACGCACAGATTATTTCCTTAAAAAAGGGAAAATCTCAAGACTCTATTAAGATTGGAAAAGTAAACTGGACGGTTCAAGAGGTTATAGTTAAGAAAGATACCAATTTATATTATTTCACTGATTGGGATAATCAAATTTATGCCAGAAAAATTCAGTTAGAAAAAAGAAGAAATTTTCGATTAGAGTACTACAATCAGGATAGCATTATGTATCTGTCTCAGACTTATTTGGGAAAAAAAAGAAAAATTATAAATCGAGAACTGATAGGTGATGATCCGGAGGCTATTTTGTTTTCGTCTATTGATAGTGTTTTTGATGAAAACGGAGTTTTTAAATCAGTAACAAAACGGGATAAAAATGGAATGTAATTTATTATTTTGTAAATCCTTCAATGCACAGCACCAATGTTTTTGATATTCGCTATTATTCAAGAAATGCGGATACCGTTTCCATTTCTACACCTGCAGAAAAAACGATAATCGTTCTATCCCCTAAAAGTATTTTCTGCATAAAATACTCCGCTCTTGATTCAAACCAAATAGATACGCTGAAAATTAATTTTGAAAAGACAATTGCCATTTATTCTTATGGAAATATGGGTAATGAAAAAGACACAATTGCCGATTCAAGAAGGTATTTTAAAGAATACCAGCGTTTTCGCTCTAAAAATATTTTAAGAAAACATAGTGATAAGTTTGATTATTTTGAATGGTTGTTCGATAATTTTTAATGCCTTGCAGTAAAGCATTAAACCTCATGACTAAACTATATCTTCTTCCCGCACCTCGTGCAAAGCACAAACCTATTTAGCCAGCCAAAAGTCAGACCTATTATTATTCCCAAAATAGCCCCTCCAATTACATCAAAAGGGTAATGAACCCCAACATACACCTGGGCAAACGCCACCAATGATGCCCAAAGCAAAAAAGTTGGAATAACCCAAAGCCTGTTGCTTGGTCGGGCAAAAACAGTAATAAAATACATGCCAATTGCAAAATGGTTGGTGGCATGGCTGCTCACAAAACTGTAGCCGCTGCCACAGTCAACCAAATTATGTACCCATTGTCTAATGCAAGCATCGTTGCAGGGTCTAGCCCGTTGCACCAAAGGTTTTATAACATGGGCACTCAGTTGGTCGGCCACCAAAAAAGTAAGTGCTGCAAAGCCAAGAACATAAAGCGATTTTAGGCCATAATTTTTAATGACAAATGCCACAATAATGGCATACAGTGGCAACCACGTATATTTGTCTCTTAGAATTGGCATTAAACTATCAAAAAAATCATTTTTCATGCAATGGTTTACATGAAAAAAAAGTTGTTTGTCGATATGCTTAATACAATCTATCAAGTTGTTTTTTGAGCAACAATAATGAGTCTGTCCGAATTTTTTTTGTCAAAGTTAGTTAACCCATAGTCGCCATAAATTGTTTTTATTCCAAAGCCAGTTTCTTTCAGAATGTTACTCAAATCATCCTTCGTGAGCATAAATACCCGCTCAAAAAAGGTTCTTTTTATATCGTTTTCTTCAATAGTTATTTTCTTGATTATGAATGGTTTGTCGATAATCTTGTGGGTTTTAAATAAAATTTTTCCTTTACTGATTTGTTGTTCTCCACTTTCCGAAATTTCATCAAGAACTTTGCAAATATTTAGATAATCCAATACCAATATCCCATTTCTTTTCAATTGGTTTTTTATTGCCAATAGCGTCTGTTTTTGTTCATCTCTGCTCTTAAAATAGCCAAAACTGGTAAACAAATTCAACACAAAATCGAATTCATTTTCAAAATGAGTTTCACGCATATCGCCCACCAAAAAATGCTGCTTTTCGCAACCCATTTTGGTGGCATATTCAATGCTATTGGGGCTAAGATCTATGCCGGTGGCACTATATCCCATGGCAGCAATTTCGCGGGTATGCCTACCACTGCCACAGGCTAAGTCGAGAAATTTGGCCGTTGGCAAAGGATTTAGCTTTGTAATCAAGTTTTTAATAAAAATCTTCGCCTCATCTTCATCGCGATTGTCGTATAAAAGATGATAGTATGGCGAATTAAACCATTCTTCAAACCAGCTATCAGAAATATCCATACTGCAAAGGTGTTTTAATTTTTGGTTTGTCAAAAAATGCCGTTTATCGAAAATTTAATAGATTGAAATAGAGTAAGTTGAATATCACATTAAACAAAGTTTTAATTTGTTGTAACTTTAAAAACTATTTGACGTATTACAGTCGAAATTAATGACCACAAAAGAGTATAATACTTGTGTAGAAACACTGTCGGACGGCATCTTCAGATTTGCTTTAAAATATCTGAGAGATGAATTTGAGGCCGAAAATGTGGTTCAAAACACATTTGAAAAACTTTGGGTTAGAAAGGAAAAAGTAGAAATGCAAACAGCAAAAGCCTTTATGTTTAAAATAGCTTACAACAATTGTATTGACTTGCTAAGGGTGGCCGGAAGAACCACAACCATGGAGGATGTGGTGGAAAACAACTACAGTCACACCGAACAATATAGCGACACTTTGGAAATAGTGAATGCCGCTGTGGCCAAATTGCCCGAAAAACAAAAAACGGCTGTTATGCTTCGAGATTATGAAGGATATGACTATAAAACCATTGGTGATATTACAGGAATGACTGAGGCTCAGGTAAAAATAAATATTTTTAGAGCCAGACAATTCTTAAAGTCTTATTTAAAAAGTATGAATTTGGTGCTATGAAAGACGAAAAAAACATAGAATGGAAACTTTTTGAATTGCTCGAAAATGAGTTGAGTGAAGCGGAAGAACTCGAAATTTTGTCGGCTATTGAAGCAGATGAAGAGTTGGCGTGTATGTGGCAGGATATGCAAGCCACCAAACTGACTCCGCCAAATATAGTTTACAACAACAAAGAAAGTCTGCTTAAAAGGGAAACCAAACTGATTGCTTTTGCCGGTTTTGGTTGGATGAAATATGCCGCCGCGGTGGTAATTATGGTTTTGTCATACCCTCTTTGGAAATCATATATTTCGGATAAAGAAACATCTTCGGCTCTTTTGAACTCTGAAACTCCAAATGAAAAGGTTGATGAACAAAAAATTACCCCAATAATTGAAGAAGAAAGTGTGAAAGCAACTGATTTTGAGAGAATTACTCATAACTCTGTACGTCCGAAAAGTATCAAACCAACATTTGAATTAAACCCAACAGAAGAAACAGTGCAGAAAGAAAGTTTTGCAAACGATATGGTAAATTTAAAACCAATTCAATCTGAGTTGAACTTTGTGAGGCACCATCAGAACGCAACAAAACAAACAGCTATTGAAAATTTGGCCATTCAGTTAGCTTTTATTGAGGAAGATGGCTTTGAATTTCAAGGGGTTAGGACTACCTTAAACAACAGCTTTACTTCTGTTTTTAATCACATTAAAGGAATAAAAATAGACGTAGAACCAATAGAAGAAAATAAAAATAAAGCGTGGAATTTTAGTTTTCAAAACAACCAATATACGGTATCTGCTTTGGTTAGTTTGAAACCTTTAAATGATAAATAATTTGATATAAAATTTTGAAAATGAATAGTTTAGTTAAGTTTACGTTGGCAGGTGTTGCGATTTTGACAATGCAAACATCATGGGCTCAGCAGACTGAAGAAAGCGTGATTGATACGAAACACCTAAAAATTACAGTTGTTGGCAAGAATAGTGTTGCTGACACTATTTCTCCAGAATCTAAAAAGAAGGTGATAAAGGTTAATGAGGCAGAAATGAAGGAGAATATGCCGCTTGAAGATACGCTGGTATCAACGGATTTGTTGCCAGACACCATGACAACGGAAGAAAATGGGGATGTTGTTGTGAACAAAGATTGCGATGATAAAACGGAAAAAGTGGTTACTCATGGTTTAACCCTCGAACTTGGTTTTAATCAAATGCTTAACAGAGCCGGAAATTTTGATATGCCCGAAGCGTATAAGGATTTGGCCTTGGAAAATACATCCGGAAATTTGAATATTGGCTTTGTACAACAAGGTGTAAACATTGTGAAGGGCAAGCTGCGATTGGTTTATGGACTTGGTTTGGAGTTAAACCACTATCGGTTTAGAAAAGGGGTTACAATAAACAGAGAATCCAGCCCAATGACCTTTGAGATAAACAATAACATTGATTATAGAACCAATAAGTTGGTAAGCAAATATGCCACTGTGCCGCTTATGTTGCATTTTAAAAGCAATCCTTGCGATGAAAAAAAATCCTTTACAATTGCCGCCGGAGCTCAGTTTGGGTACTTAATTGGCTCAAAACAAAAGCAAAAATGGGGGAGTGGTGGCGACAAAGAAAAATACAACATAAAAGGCGATTACGGCTTTAGTGATTTTCGCACTGGCTATGTCGTTCAGCTGGGATACGGAGACTTTATTTTATATGGTAAATATTATCAAACCCCTATTTTCAAGGAAGGTAGAGGTCCTGAAATGAACACTGTGGCTGTCGGACTTGTTATCGTTCCATTTTAAAAGAGCATATTCTTTATTTCGTTTTCAAAGGCTTTTTTGCAATGCAGAAAAGCCTTTTTGTTTTTTTAAAAGCGTAATCTTGCACCATGAATTTGTTATTGTTGAGCAACTCTACCAATTATGGGGAGCCTTATTTGAATCATGCAAAAACCATAATCGACCAATTCGTTCAAGGGAATAAAAAAATTCTTTTTGTACCTTATGCCGGAGTCACCATTTCGTATGACGAATATACCCAAAAGGTACGGACGACATTGGCTGAATTTGGAATTGAAGTAGTCGGTATTCACACGCTGGAAAACAAAGTAGAAGCCATTCAAAATGCCGATGTTATTGCCGTTGGTGGCGGCAATACCTTTCGCCTATTGCAAATGCTGTATGATTTGGAGTTGATAGAACCAATTAAAAAGGCAGTGAAACATGGAGCTATCTACATTGGGTGGAGTGCCGGCTCAAACATTGCCGGAAAAACCATTTGCACCACCAACGATATGCCTATTGTAGAGCCAAAATCGTTCAATGCCTTAAACCTTATTCCATTTCAAATAAACCCACACTACAGTGAAAAAACAATTCCAAATCATGGAGGTGAAAGCCGAATGGATAGACTCAAAGAGTTTATTTTATTGAGCAAAACAGAGGTTATTTGTTTACCCGAAGGAAGTTATTTAGAAATGAATAACATTGGTTTGAGCTATGTGGGAAATGAAGACATGAAGATTTACCAGCATCCAAACAATATTAAGACATTTAACGAAAAGCAGGCCAACCAATATTTAATGGAGATGCAAAAAAATACGCTAATCTGAGATAAGTTTTGTTAGTTTCGATTATAATTGCACCATACATTAAAAATTAGTTAGATATGAAACTATTGAAATACATTTTTGGAGCATTTATCGCGGCTCCTTTATTTTTTGTTGGAACCGGAAGTCTATTAACGGGTTGTGGTCCAGAAACTATTGTTGATCCAATAGATACACCTCCAACCCCAGTAGTTAAAGACACTGCTGGATTTGGATTTACTGTGAGTTTTAAAGATTATCAGGTACTTATTGATAAATCTCAAACAATTTGTTACTATGATAAAGTTTCTGATATTACCACTATTAATGGAATTGGTTATTCCACTAAAGACAAATTGGGAGCTACGATTACAAGCAAAGCCGAAATATTGATTGAGTTTCCTGGTAAATCTATAGCTAATTTTGATCAAAATTCTGCAAATTTTAAGTTGGAAATTGCAACTGGTGAAAATGCTACTAGAATTGAGTCGAAAAACGATGGTACCGGAGCTGTGGACCTCAAGGTGACAAAATACGGTGAGGTAGGTCAAAAGGTAGAGGGGACTTTTACGGCTACCTTAAAATCTGGGATTAATCAACGCTCTTTTACGAAAGGACATTTTTCTATTGAGCGAAATGCAGATCAATAAGGGGTAAACTATTTCTTTCATAAAAGCTCAATTCAATAGAATTGAGCTTTTTTTATGCAAATGGTTTGCGATGCTATATTTTTGCCACACATTTAAAACTTAATTTTTTATGGGTCTATTAACGGATAAAATTGCTTTAATAACAGGTGCTACCCGAGGCATTGGGCTTGGCATTGCCACCCAGTTTGCAAAGCAGGGAGCCAATATTGCCTTTACCTATGCAAGTTCGGTAGAAAGAGCAAAACAAATTGAGGATGATTTGTCGTCAAAATTTGGTGTAAAGGTAAAAGGTTATCAAAGCAATGCAGCCTCGTTGGCCGCTTCCGAAGAGTTGGTTAATGCAGTGTTGGCCGATTTTGGAAACATTGATATTTTGATTAACAATGCCGGAATTACAAGAGATACGCTGCTAATGCGAATGAGCGAAGAACAGTGGGACGAGGTAATGGAGGTAAACCTTAAATCCGTTTTTAACCTTACCAAAGCTTGTCTGCGAACATTCCTTAAAAATAAAAAAGGCTCTATCATCAACATGTCTTCAGTGGTGGGTGTTAATGGAAATGCCGGTCAGGCTAATTATGCTGCCTCAAAGGCCGGAATAATTGGTTTTTCCAAATCAGTTGCCAAAGAGTTGGGCAGCCGAAATATACGATGCAACGTAATAGCTCCGGGTTTCATAGAAACAGAAATGACAGGTGCTTTGGATGAAAATGTCGTAAAATCGTGGGTAGAAACCATACCACTAAAACGTGGTGGAACTCCCGAAGATGTGGCCAATGCCTGTGTTTTTCTTGCCTCAGATATGTCGGCCTACATTACCGGACAAACTTTGCACGTATGTGGCGGAATGCTTACCTGATAAATAACACATGGCTTTAGATCAGGTTGATGTAGATGAACAGGAAAAGCAAATGTCTTTTCTTGACCACCTCGAAGAGTTGAGGTGGCACATCATTCGTTCGGTAGTCGTTATTTTAATCTTGTCCATTGTGGCAATGATTAACTACAAAGTTATTTTTGATGAAATAATCTTTGGAATCTTACAACCTGATTTTCCGCTTTACACCTGGTTTTGCAAGCTGTCCTACTACCTCTATGATAGCGATAAAATTTGCATGCAAACTCCTTCCATAAAAATCCAAAATATTAGTGTAAGCGGCACATTTACCTATTTTATGACAGTGGGTTTTGTAGCGGGCTTTGTGGCCGGAATACCCTATGTGCTCTGGGAGTTTTGGCGATTTTTGAAACCTGCTTTAAAACCCGCAGAACAGAAAAAAACAACTGGAGTGGTTTTAACCACTTCTTTTCTGTTTTTGCTGGGTGTGGCTTTTGGTTATTATGTTTTAACACCACTCAGCATCAATTTTTTTATCAATTTTCAGCCCTCCCAGTTTATTACCAACGAATGGACCTTGGCCTCATACACCTCAATTGTTACCACACTTCCGCTTGCTTCAGGATTGGTGTTTGAGCTACCTTTAATCATTTATTTTTTGGCCAAATTGGGCTTAATTTCGTCTGAAGTATTAAAAAAATATCGCCGGCATGCATTTTTAGTCATACTCATTTTGTGTGCCATCATTACCCCACCAGATGTTGCCAGCCAAATTTTAATGACTATTCCGGTATATATGCTTTTTGAAATTGGAATATCACTTGCCCAACGAGTTGAAAAACAAAGAATTAGAGAAAATGAAATATAAAATTGCAATTGGAAACGACCATGCCGGAACTGAATATAAGTTTATGCTTATTGAAAAATTTGGCAATAAAATAGACTTCATAAATTTTGGCACCGATTCTTCACAATCTGTTGATTACCCTGATTTTGTGCACCCCGTGGCCGAGGCTGTAGAAAGTGGTAAATGTCATTTGGGCGTTTTGATTTGTGGTAGTGGAAATGGCGTGTGCATGACGGCCAACAAACATCAAAAAATAAGAGCCGCTCTTTGCTGGACTAAAGAATTAGGCGAACTTGCCCGACAACATAACGATGCAAATGTGGTGTGCATTCCTGCCCGTTTTATTGACTTTGATACAGCCACGGAGATTGTCCGTGCATTTATCGAAACCGATTTTGAAGGTGGGCGACATCAAAATCGAGTAAACAAAATTTCCTGTTCCTAAACCAAAATTGCCCTTTTGCTTTGAATTTTAGATTCCTTTTCAAATTCATCGCTCACTGGCTTTTTATATTTTTATTGGCCAGAGCTTTTTTTTTGGCTATAAATATGTCCGAACTAAAGGATTTACTGCAGTTGCCCTATGCCGCGTGGCATGGCCTTCGGTTAGATTTGTCCTTTATTGGCTATTTGCTCATAGTGCCTGTGCTGCTTTCTTTTTTTCAGCCTTCAAAGCATGTTTGGGTAAGCAAATTTTTGAAGATTTACCATATCATTTTATTTATTCTGGTGGGCATTATTGCCGCAACCGATCCTTTTTTCTTTCATTACTGGGGGCAAAAGTGCAATCTTTCCTTCACGCAGTTTTTAGGAAACGACAATGCCGGATTTTATTCAGTTCGTTGGAGCCACTATTTGGCGGCAACTGCTTTTTTGGCAACCTTATTTCTGCTTTTTTATAAAAAATGGATGCCTCTGCCAACCTTTCAAATGGATAATGCAAAATGGACGACCATTTTATTGTTTCCAATCATTTTTTTGATGATAAGAAGCAGCTTTGATAAAGCTCCAATTGGTATAACAAGTGCCTATTATTCTGCTAATCCCATGTATAACAGTGCGGCTATCAATGCATCTTGGAGTTTTATTGCCATTGAATCTGAAAGCAAAAAAAATAAACCCATAAAGTTTATGAGTGATGAAGAAGCTCAAGAAGTTTTAGCCAAAATGGAATATAGAAATACCGGATTAGACACGCTGCTGAAGCACGATGAGATTGAAAATGTTTTACTGATTGTTTTGGAAAGTTTTGCGGCATTTAACAGCGGATTTTTGTCTGGCAACGAAAAAACATATACGCCAAATCTCGACAACTTAATGCAAAGGTCTGTATGCTTTACCAATTGTTATTCTTCCAGTTTTCGGTCGGATAAAGGGCTGATGGCTTTGGTAACCGGAACACCTTCGTTGGCAAGACAAACACTGACCAATTTTGCCGATATTATTGCCCAAAAGGATAATATTTTTAAAGTGTTTCAAGGTTTTGAGAAACGGTTTTATTATGGTGGCAATTTGGAATTTGCCAATATGAAATCTCTTTTTATGCAATGTGATAAAATAGTGAGCGAAGATGATTTTGACAGCAAAAATAAAACGGCATGGGGCATTCATGATGAAATTGTGTTTGAACGTTTTTTTGATGATTTTGATAAAACTGAGAAAAAGCAGTTTTTAATGATGTTTTCGCTCAGTAGCCACGAACCTTTTGATGTGCCAAACTATAAAAAGTATTCAGATTTGTATGAAAACAGCATTGCATATACCGATAGTTGTTTGGGCGTTTTTATTTCTAAACTCGAAAAATCGAGAGAATGGAAAAATACCTTATTGATTGTTACCGCCGACCACGGCAGAACCAAAGATTCTCGCACAAACAATTATGACAAAGTTAATTTTAAAATTCCATTGTTAATTTCGGGTGGAGTTATAAAAAATCATGCTGTTATTGAGGATATTGTAAGCCAGACTGAAGTTTTTGGGTTTGTTCAAAAAATTGGCGATAACGAAAAAGTGGACAATAAATCGAATCTTTTTCAGTCTTCAAACCGAGCATTTTACAGCTATTTTGATGGTATTTGTGAGGTAACGCCAGATTGTCATCAATGCTATGATTTAATAAGCAAGAAATATTCTTCAAGCGGCTGTAGCCCTTTATTTATGCAGGCCTATTATCAAAATAAACTGCAACAATTTTTTAAGCGATAGTCAAAACTCAATCTGCCAGTTTGCCGATAGCCACAAATTTTTCAAATACAGATGCTGAGTGAGGTGCATCAATTAATTCATCGGTCAAATCTTGCCCAGCCCAGTGTTCATAATGTTTTCCAGTAAACCAAAGCCTACTTTTGGAAACATCATACACCAATCCTTTATAGGCTACCCATACTTCGGGTTTGTCGGTACCGTTTCTTAAAGAAAGCTGCCGTTTTGAGATA
Organism: Flavobacteriales bacterium; assembly: GCA_020635395.1. Classification (NCBI taxonomy): domain Bacteria; kingdom Pseudomonadati; phylum Bacteroidota; class Flavobacteriia; order Flavobacteriales; species Flavobacteriales bacterium. The sequence goes on along the minus strand of JACJZV010000003.1, from coordinate 243,536 downwards.
TTTTTAAGCATTCATGCAAATTTCGGATAAAATAGTGGGTTAAATTCGCAGACCTATAAAAATGAAATTAAGGCTGTTTTTCATCTTCGTTATCCTCTACGTTATTGCCGCATTTGGCTGGCTGGCTTTTTCGTTGATTGATTCGAGTAATGCCATCTACAAAACCAATCGGGAGCTTTTGGAAGCCGGAAAATATGCTTGTATTCTCAATGTCATTCAAAAAGGTAAAAACAATGAATTTATATCTGCAGATACCCAAACCATATATCTTCAAGAAATTGAAATGGAGGCAGACTCCAATCGAATAAGAGAATTTTTAAGATATTATAATTCAGGAACATATAAGCCAATTTTTACGTTTAAAGAAGGAAAAATAAACTTGGGTATTGATATTTCTAAAACCGTTTTGAACCGATTGGAGATAGAACGGGTGCGAAAAGTTAGATTACACATTTTTCAGGCCGTCTTGTTGTCTTTGTTGGTTGGCATCGGAGTTTATGGCGTTTATTATTCGGTCCAGATTATTTATAGACTAAACAAACAACAAAATAACTTTTTGCTCTCCGTAACCCACGAACTCAAAACCCCGATAGCCGCCATGAAACTACTGCTGCAAACCATCAGAGTGCGGGAGTTGCCCAGAGAAAAACAAAACGAATTGATTGATAAAGCGGTGGCCAACAGCGATAGGTTGAATGAATTGACCGAAAATATGCTAACGGCCATGCAAATAGAAAATGACAAATACAACTATGGTAAAGAACCATTTTCGGTAACCGAAATGATTGAAAAATTGGTGGAAAGTTATTCGCTTCGAGCAGAAATAGAGGCTCAAATAGAAGAAGGAATTGAAATGGAGGGAGATCGGTTTGTTATCAGAATTTCATTGAATAATTTACTTGAAAACGCCATAAAATATGGAAAGGATAACCCAATTTTTGTTGGGTTGACGTTCAAAAAAAATAAAGCCATAATTGAAATAAAAGACCACGGAATTGGAATTCCGGAAGCCGAGAAGAAAAAAATATTCAAAAAATTTTATAGGGTCGAGGACGAAGAAACTCGCGACACCAAGGGAACAGGTTTGGGGTTGTTTATTGTTAAAGAAACCATAGAGAAGCACAAAGGAAGCATTGTGGTTTCCGACAATCATCCCAAAGGAACAATTTTTACAATTGTGGTTCCCGCAAAAAAAATGAGTAGTCCATGACAATAGAGATTTAAAATCATCCCATTTTTGAGATGACAAATGACATAGTTTCGGTCAATACTTTTTTTGCTTTAAAAAAGTTAATAAATATTGATTGACTCACACAATTAATTGATGCCCTTTATGAAGAAACGTATTTTATTGGTAGAAGACGAAAAGCATTTAGCTGAAACCCTAAAATTGAATTTAGAACTCGAAGACTACCATCCGGTGGTGGTTTATGATGGTCTTACGGCTGTTTCAAAATTTAAGGAGCAACGATTTGATTTGGTTATTCTTGACATTATGATTCCGAATATAGACGGCATAGCTGTTTGCGAAAATATTCGTTTGCACGACTCACAAGTACCGGTAATGTTTCTTTCAGCTAAAAATACTGCCGAAGATAGGGTTTTAGGACTAAAAAAGGGCGGGGATGACTATATGGTAAAACCCTTCAATTTAGAAGAATTTTTATTAAGGGTAAAACGATTGTTAGAAAGAAATGATGCCAACTCAACTGGTGTCACACATTCAGAATATTCATTTGGAGACAATTATGTCAATTTTGTAAGCTACGAAGCCAAAGGAGTTGGTGGTTCGTTTTCGCTGACAAAAAAGGAAACGCTACTTCTAAAACTCTTAATTGAACACAAAAATGAAGTGGTAAGTCGCGAAAAAATTCTTCAAACCGTTTGGGGATATTCGGTTTATCCATCCACCCGAACCATCGATAATTTTATTTTGGCCTTTAGAAAATACTTTGAAAGAGACCCCAAAAATCCGGAGTTTTTCAAATCGTTGCGAGGCGTAGGGTACAAGTTTACAGAAGCTTAGCACACTAAAAGCATTCAATTTTTTCACAACCAATTTTCATATTTTTATCCAATTAGCTTATTGGATTGAATGTTTATATTATATGTGATAATGTTCAATCTTCACTTTTATAAAAGTTTACTTTTGTGCTTGATTTTTTTGCATGGAAGAAAAACTGATAATTCTTGATTTTGGGTCGCAATACACACAGTTAATTGCTCGTAGGGTTCGCGAATTGAATGTTTATTGCGAAATCCATCCGTTTAATGCAGATGTAAAACTGGATGAATCCGTTAAGGGTATTATACTTTCTGGAAGTCCATGCTCGGTAAGAGATGAAAATGCTCCACAGCCTGCGTTGGATGTAGTCAATCTGGCGGTTCCGTTGCTCGGTGTTTGTTATGGTGCACAATGGTTGGCCACCAAGTTTGGTGGAAATGTGGAGGCCTCAAAACACAGAGAATACGGAAGGTCAAATTTGGTTTCGGTGCAAAAAAATGCTCTGTTTCAAAACATCAGTCCGGGTTCGCAAGTGTGGATGTCGCATGGCGATACCATAACCAAAAAACCCGAAAACACTCAAATTATTGCTGGTACCGAAACAGTTGAGATAGCCGCTTTTCAAATAGAGAATAAAGATATTTATGCCATTCAGTTTCATCCAGAAGTAACACATTCTACGGATGGAAAAACACTATTATCCAATTTTGTACATGGTATTTGTGGGTGTGCTTCTGAATGGACTCCAGCACACTATGTGCAAACGGCAGTTACCGAAATAAAAGAAAAGGTTGGCTCAGACAAAGTCATTTTGGGTCTTAGCGGTGGTGTAGATTCGTCGGTGGCGGCTCTTTTAATTCACAAAGCCATCGGCACACAACTTCATTGCATATTCGTAAACAATGGTTTACTAAGAAAAAATGAATTTGAAAACGTTCTTAAAACCTACGAACAATTAGGTTTAAACGTGCGTGGGGTGGATGCATCCAATCTTTTTTTGAATGAGCTGAGCGGCGTTACTGACCCCGAGACAAAACGAAAAATAATTGGCCGATTGTTTATTGAAGTGTTTGACAGTGAGGCTTCTAAGGTGGAAAATGCAAAATGGTTGGCACAAGGAACCATCTATCCGGATGTGATAGAATCGGTATCGGTAAATGGGCCATCGGCTACCATAAAAAGCCACCATAATGTCGGTGGTTTGCCCGAAAAAATGAACCTAAAGTTATTAGAACCTCTCAATACACTTTTTAAAGATGAAGTCAGAAAAATAGGGGCTGAGCTAAATCTACCACATGAAATTTTGAATAGACATCCTTTTCCGGGTCCTGGTTTAGCCATACGAATTTTGGGCGACATCACTGCCGACAATGTGCGGGTATTGCAGGAAGCAGATGCCATTTTCATTGATTCTTTAAAGGCACATAATTTGTATGACAGTGTTTGGCAGGCCGGAGCAATATTTTTGCCGATACGTTCGGTAGGTGTTATGGGTGATGAAAGAACCTATGAAAATGTAATTTGTTTGAGAGCAGTTACCTCGCTTGATGGCATGACTGCCGACTGGGTTGATTTACCACACCGCTTTTTGGCGGATGTAAGCAACCGAATAATTAACAACATTAAAGGCATAAACAGAGTAGTGTATGATATTAGTTCAAAACCTCCGGCAACAATTGAGTGGGAATAAATTTTTGGCATTTATTGCCGCTTTATTGCTGATTTCGTGCAATGCCTTTAAAACCATTTCTCGGTCTAATGAGAAAGAAGATGTGGTAGTTTCTGAAAATGAAATTCCCGCAAAACAGGAAAAAACATCAACAGAAACCAAAACTCCAGAAACCAAAAAGACCATTGAATCAGAAGCGAAAAAAACAGTAACGATTGATTTTTTTGGAGAAAAATATCAGGTTGAACCGCACAAAACCGAGTTTAACGCTGCATTAATTTTACCTTTTTTTTATCATACAGACGATGCCGCCAACAGGCAGATTTCAACCATTATGGTGCAATATTATCAAGGGTTTAAAATGGCACTCTCGGCATTAGAGCGTGATGGATTGAAATTAAAACTTCACGTTTTTGACAACGAAAACAATGCCGACAAACTGAAAACTATTTTGGCCAATCCCAACATGAAAAACATGGATTTAATTATTGGCCCTATAGGCGAAGAAATGATTACCTCGGTTGCCGATTTCGGTTTAAAAAACAGTATTCCTGTTTTTTCGCCGTTTACCACCATCGAAACACAAAAGATTGCCAACCAAATACTTTATTGCACTACGCCCAATAACGATAATAAAGCTCAGCGATCTGCCGAATATGTAAAGAAAAAGTTTGCAAATAGCCCGGTTGTTATTTTAACAGATGGGAAGGCCATGAACATAGAGTATGAAACAATATTAAAAGCAAAACTTCGCTCTGCCGGCATTAGCAATATTACTTCTACAACATACGGAAAAACATCGTGGGGCAATATGCTTTTGAAAGACAAAAAAACGGTGGTTTTCGTTCTGTCATATACCCCTTCGGTGGTTAATACCACCTTAGGTAGCATTTATCAAACCCGAAGAGATGTAGCTGTTTTTGGTTTTAATGCCTGGTCAGATTTTATGGATAATGATTACAATTTTTGGGATAAAACACATGTGCATTTGGTAGCATCCGATTTTGTAAACGATTCGAGCAATGCTGTTATCAATTTTCGACAAAACTTTAGATTGCAGTACAGGGAAGACCCAGGTGTTTACTCCTATTTGGGATATGATCAAATGAAATTTGCAGGGGAATTTTTAATGGCTTTTGGCAGTCAGTTCCCAACGTTTATTGACGGTAAAGAATTTCGCTATTTGAGTTCTAATTTTAAATATCGGTTTGAAAATGGCTGTAATCAGAATGAAAATGTTTTTATCCTGAAATTTGAAGATTATCAGCTGAAAGCCGCTGAATGAACTACGAAGCCATTTTTCAACGACACGTTGATTTTGCATACGAATGTTTGTGTGAACACCAAAAAGGAAAATCATTTTCCTTTACCATCAATCAATATTTAAAACGGCACAAAAAGTTTGGAAGCCGCGATAGAAAAGTCATCAGGGAGTTGTGTTTTTGTTGGTTTCGTTTGGGTTTTTCATTTCTTTTTCTCGAAAAAAGAGACCAAATTATTTGGGCATATACGCTCCTCAATCAACCCGAAAAAAAATTGGTAAGTGATGCGTTGCTTGAAGAAATAATTCATCTTGAGACTTCCCAAAAATGGCAATTTATTGAGCAACAATTCGATTGGAAACTGGTTGATATTTTCCCTTTTTTTGATTCAATATCTATCCAATTAGACAAAGAAGTTTTTTTTGAGTATGTACTTTCCCAGCCAAAACTCTGGGTTAGAGTAAAAAATAAAAAACAAAAACTACCCACGAAGGCATTGGAGTTAATCGGCAAACAGGATATTAATGCCCCCATAAATTTGAGCTACTCTACAAATTTGAGTGGTTTTGAATCAATTTTAGAAGTTCAGGATTTTAGCTCTCAAACTGTTTTGGCGAAAGCCTTAAATTTTTCATTTTCTACCCTTTGGGATTGTTGTTCAGGGTCGGGTGGTAAATCGTTATTTATCCTCGAAAATAAAGACAATGTTAAGGTATATGCCACCGATATTCGCACCTCTATCTTGCAGAATTTTATGGAGCGAACGGCCAGATTGAAGCATTGCCGCTCCACGTTGGTATGCGACATTTCAGAAGAAAAAAAAGAACTGCTATTTCCAGAAAAAAAAATAGGTAAGAATTTTTTTGATTTTATTGTGGCAGACGTGCCGTGCACAGGTTCGGGTACATGGAATAGGAATCCGGAATTTAAATATTGTTTTTTGGGTGATATTGAGAAATATGCCGAATTGCAGAAAAGAATATTGCGAAATAGTTGGCAATTTTTAAAACCGGGCGGAGTATTGCTTTATTCAACTTGTTCGGTATATGCCATGGAAAATGAAGATATTGTTAATGAGTTTGTAAAACAGCAAAAGTCAGAAATTATAGAAATTGGCTATATAGACGGCAGTCGGCACCAATCAGACAGTATGTTTTATGCTTATGTCAGAAAAATGGAAAAGTAATTTGTCAATACATTTTTTTGTGTAGATTTACCAAAAATTGTTACTATGACATCTAAATTTACTCTTTTATTGAAATCCCTTGTGGCTTTTGTAATCGTTCTAAACCTGAATGCTTGCAAACCTGATGAAGGAACAGACGACAATCAGCCGACAGAATCTATTTCGCAAAGTTTAACAAGTAGCGGAAAGTTCTCAATGTTTATTTCGGCCATTGATAGAGCGGGTTTGAGCGGCAGTTTGTCCAGCACAGCTTCTAACTATACCTTGTTGGCCGTGAGTGATTTGCTGTTGCAAGATAACGGTATTGATTTTACAGCAATGACTGACGATGAAGTAAAATCATTTGTAAAATTGCACCTTATTGCCGGAAAAAAGAATCCATCGGATTTTACAAACAAAGGATACGTTTCGAGCGAAGCAAACGAAGGTTTGAATGGCGAAAAATTGTCTATTTATACCGAAGTTGTAAATGAAACACCATATTTCAACGGACTCGCTTCGTTCAACAAATTTGATGCAACCAATGGCGTAATTTATGAGCTCGAGAAAAACCTTAGACCCTTGACCTTGCTCGAAACCATTCAAACAAACCCGAATTTAAAAAATTATTATTCAGGAATTATTTTGGATGGAGCAATCAAAACACAACTGAGTTTGGAAACCGACAACACGGTGTTTGCTATAAACGAAACGGAATTGGTAGAGTTTTTAAAAACACAAAGTCAGATTACAATGGGTGGCCTATCTGCATCAATGCGAAGAAGCATTTTGAACAATACCATGATTTATGATGAAACAGTAGCATCTTCTGGTTTAACCGGAACAATAACCACAGAAGGTGATGATATGGTGGCTACTAATTCGGGTGGAAGCATAAAAATAAACGGCACCATCGATGTGATTCAGCAAGACATTTATTCCACCAATGGTGTTATTCACATTATCAACGGTGTGATTTTACAATAAGATTTAATCGATTTTAATTTGATAAGGGGACTTTTAAAGTCCCTTTTTTATTTCGTTTTGTTTTGATTTTGGCAGGGAATTAACCACCATTTCAAAACTGTGGTCGATAAGTTCTATTAACATTTTGGTTGATAAATCTTGTTGCATTACCGTGTTCCAATGCTTTTTATTCATGTGATAGCCGGGTGTTATTTGCGGATATTCTTCCCTGAGCAAAATGGCTCTTTCGGGGTCGCATTTCAGGTTGATGCTTTCAAAATGGTCAATGTTAGTAAGTGCAAACATTTTGTCCATCACCTTAAAAACAATAGTGCTTTGATCGAATGGAAAACCTTCGGTGGTAAAGGGTTTTGATAGGCAATATTCTCTGAATTTTTCTAAATCCATTTTTCTAAATTGGTTTATAAATATAAAAATTGGGTCGCTTTGCAAAAAGCACTACATTGCCGTATAGTTTGCTTTGGTCGGTTTTAAATTTATCTGCGACAAACCTCGGGCAGATAATAAAATCAGGTTTTATTCTATCAAACCAATAGTCCATGTTGCTGGGTGGACGGGTCATCTCTTCAAAGTTAAAGGTTCGACCTCTTCTATCAAAATAGACTAGAGCAGTGTTTGGAGCCGAGGCATATAAAGCAAAAATTTTCTTATTTAAGTCAATACCAATTTCGTCTAAAATTTCTGCACCATTTTGCATCCAATCGGTTTGGCTATCAATTGATTTATTTTTCCATACAAATGTATCTGACATCCTAATTTTAAAACTTTGAGCAGACACAACAAAACTGCTAATTAACAAAATCCAGATACCAAGCGTTACGTAGTTTTTATTAATTGAAAATGACTGGGTTTGATAAATCACAAAAGAAATTAAAATGGCTGCCAAAGGCACAAAGGTAGAGATGTAATAATAGTCGTGGTCTATAAACTGTTTGCCCATCATTTTTAAAAAACCGATTAAACCCAATGCAAAAATCCAAAGCAATTTACCCAGAATGGCCGTTTTTTTCTTTTGTTTCATACTAAAACCAAACAGAAAAGTGATGCAAATGATGGCAGCCTGCGACCAAGTAATATACTGCCCAAACCAAAATTTAATGGCTTTCCAAACGCCAATTAAATCAGCTTTATTTTTTACGGGCTGACTGCTCGACATAAAAACGATAGACCAATTGTCTTTGTTGAATTTATGAAAGTAAAAGTAGTCGTAAAGAGCTATAACGGCAGTCAAAGCCACAAAAGTTGCCGTTAGTTTTAGTAGGTCAAAGTGCTTTTTTTGCTCAATTAAGTAGAGTCCATAAGCACCCGTTAAAGCAATAAAGTAAACCCCGCACGAAGTCTTGATTAGAGCGGCAAGTGCGGCCAATAGAATGGAAAAGTACACGTGTTTTGGCGTTCCAGTTTTTTCAAACTTGAGCACAAATGCCAATGAAAAAAGCACCAATGCCAGGCCGGAAGTATCAGGGTTAAAATTAAATCCATAAAAAAATAACACCGGAGAAAAAAGCAATGACATTGCAACTCCGAACTCGGCTAAGAGAGTAAATTGACTTGCAAAAAAAAGGAATCCACCAAACAACAGCAAAAAACTAAAAAGTCTGTAAACCGCGGTAAGTGGGATGTTGGTAAAGTGGCTGAGTCTGCCGGAAAGGTATTGGATAATGGGAAATTCAAGGCCACATCGGCCATCGTCGGTCATCAAATTGTGTGTTCTGGGTTCAAAAAAGTTACCATTGGTTTCATACATTTTTGCCACCGAATATCTATCGGCTTGTGCCCAGTTGTGCAATCCTCTTGGCAAATCAGAAACATACGGTTGATAAATAACCAAAGCGGCAACAAACAAAAGAATGCCAATGATTTTATATAAATGTTGTTTAATAAATTGTTTCAACGAAACTCATTTTTGGGGCAATTTAGGAACTATTTTTCACATTAAAATTTTCATGCAGGAGTAATCAAATTGGCAACAATTTCATTTTGAAAATTTGATTGGCAATTTTAATAACAAAATGTTATCTTTGGGCCATGTATTGTAGCTCGTACAAACGTTTTTCCCTATCCATGATTTCCTTTTTATGCTTTGGTTTGGTGCTGGCCACTAACGCTGATAGTGCGAAGGAAAATCAGTTTTATAACCAAAAGTTGAACTCACTGTTGGTTGGGCAAAACCAGTTGTTTATGGGCAATTCCGGTCAATGGGATGATGGAGTTTTGTTTCAAACCAATGGAAACGGTGCATCAGCATCTTTTTATCAGGATAAAGTTTTGTTTTCACTTCGTAAAGAATTGAACACCACTTATAGCTCTGAAAATCCATTTGAGTTAAAAGGATCTTTTTTGAATTGGGCTTTGATTTTTGATGGTTCGAATACCAGCGAAATCACTCCTTCTGACTTGCAACAAAACAACAAAAATTTTATAGGCTCAAAAAACAATGGTTCTGTCAAACTTTCTGAATACGGCCAATTGCTTTACTCCAACATATACAAAAACACCGATTTAAAATTCTATAGTTCGAAGAATGGGGAACTAAAATATGATTTTATCATAAAACCGGGAGCCTGCCTTGAGGAGATAAAAATGCGGTATGATGGCATACGAAATCTTAAAATATCTGAATCAGGCGAATTGATTTTAGATACCGATTGGGGATTTTTTAAAGAAGATAAACCCTACTCATACCAAATTATTGATGGCCAAAAAATAGAGGTAAATGTTCGGTATGCTGTAAACAATAATACCTGTGGGTTTGAAATAATTGGCAATTACAATCCTGAATATGAATTAATTATCGACCCAATATATGTTGATTGGAGTACGTATTTTTATGGTGAAACCATTGGGTCATTTTGGGGATACAACTATATTTTAGATGTTGACATAGATGATGAAAATTTTGTGTACGTGACGGGAATGTCATGGAATCAAAAATTCGAAAGCCGATTGGGCGGCTGGGACACTACAACTTCCGGCAACTCGTATAGAGCCTTTATAGCAAAAATAACTGCCGATGGCGATAGTTTAGAGTATTTTACTTTTATCGGTCAAGGATATAGCATGAATCTATCTGTGAGTTCCACCCACGAGGCTGTAATATCCGGAATTGCTTGGGGAGCTGGTTTTCCGACAACATCCGGTGCGTATGACGAGGGTGGAAGAACCTGCTCCGGTTGTTGGCAAGGCTTTGTTACAAAATTATCAGACAAAGGTGATTCGTTGATTTATTCGACCTATTTATCAGGAAGAACAAGTAGTTCAACTTGGGATTGGATACGAGGAATGCAGGTAACACCGAACGGAAAGGTCTATCTGGTGGGTAACACCACCTCTCAGGATTTCCCGGTTACTGCGGGGTGCTATCAATCAACTTATGGAGGAGATGCCACCACTACTGGATATTACTATTATGAAAGAGGGGATGGTTTTTTGACTTGTTTGAGTGCTGATGGTTCGTCACTTGTTTTTTCAACATATATAGGCGGAGATGGAAATGATGTGGCCAAAGATGTTTTTGTGGCCGATGGAGGAGAAATATATGTGGTTGGGTCTTCAAGTTCTGGAAATTTCAAAACCACTCCCGGTGCCCCGGTTTTCAATACCTATATAAAGGGGGAGCGAGATGGATTTTTTATAAAATTCAAGCCCAGTGGTAATAGTGTGGAATATTCAAAATTAATGGGTGGAACAGGAGATGAGTCTTTTGAAGGAATTTTTGCAAATGCGGGAGGAGAACCTTACCTCGTTGGTAACTCCAATTCAAGCAATTTTCCGGTATCTAAAAATGCCTATCAAAAAAAGAATGCCGGAGGATATGATATTGTGGTGGTAAAACTTATTAGTGCCGGAACCAACTTTAGGTACAGCACGTATTTAGGTGGCTCAGGCGATGATGGTCATAGCCCATACAGCTATTGGTTCGAATCGGCAAGCATTACAGCCAACGTGAAAGAAGAAGCGATTATAGCAGCAACTTCCAAATCGACCAATTTTCCGTTAACCTCCGATGCTCTGCAAACCTCAAATATTTCGACATTTTCATATACAGGAAAATTAACCATTTCAAAGTTATCGTATGATGCAACAGAACTCAAATACGGAACTTTTTTTGGTGGGAATGGGGGAGAATTTCCCGGGGGCATTAGAGCCAAAAAAGTGGGATGTGTAAGTTTTATTTTGTTTGGCGGAGTTTCATATCAAGGAGGATATCCAACCACTGCGGGTTCATACAGAGATTCTTTGCCAACTTCAGGAAACTATTGGAATGGTTTTGTTACCAAATTTCGCGACACACTTTACACCGAACCTATTGCTTTGGGACTTCAAGATTCTATTGTGGAGTGCGACAAGGTTTTTGAAATCTTTGATGCTCAAAATCAAGGTGCCGACTTTTTGTGGAGTGATGGTACCACAAAACGATATAACATAGTAGAAGATAGCGGGACATTTTGGGTAAGAGCTACTTATGGCTGCGATACCGTACACGACACCATTCACATAGCTCTTGAGCATAGTCCGAAAGTGCCCATTTTTGATAATGATACAACCTACTGTGATGTTTTTCCAACCCTACTTCTCAATGCTAAAAACGATACGATTTACCGTACGTATAAGTGGCAAAATGGTGCAAAAACCCAAACCATTTGGGTGAATACACCCGGAAAGTATTATGTGGACGTGATGACACCCCATTGTGGTACAAAAACGGATACATTAAACCTAAAGTTTCTTAAATCGGCTAATTTGTCGTTTCCCACCGAAACACACGCTTGCGATAGTATTAACCTCATTTTAGATGCCGAAAATGAAAACGTTGAAATGGTTTACAGATGGAACACCGGCGATTCTACCCAAACTATTTCGGTAACTGATACGGGTTTCTACAAAGTAGTTTTATCCAATTATTGTGGAATAGACAGCAGTTTTACCACGGTTAAACTATACACTACTCCAACGGTCTCCTTGCCAAACGATTCGGTGTTTTGTGATTCTATTAAAAACTTTGTGCTAAAGGCCGGAAATAAGCAGAATTTGGAAACAACACGATGGACTGATATTGGCGAAACCTTGCTTTACAGCGATTCGGATTCGTTTATTCCCTCTGCACCGGATTTTTATTTGGTAATGGTTGAAAATAGTTGTGGTGTTGCAAAAGATTCAATCAAACTCAGCACAATATTTACCCCAAATCAGGGAAAATTAGACACCATTTATGCCTGCGATAAAGTGGCTCAAACTCTTAATTTGCCCAATACAAAAGCCAATAATCAAGAAAAATATTCTTGGCTTGGGGGTGTTTCTAACAGTTCCATTTTGAATGTAAACAAAGAAGGATTGTATGTTGGTTACATTCAAAATAAATGTGGGATTGACTCATCCTCATGGAATATTATTTTGAAAAAAACACCAACTGTAAAGCTTCCGACAGATGAAACCTTTTGTGACAAAATGAAGGTGGATTTGAATGTGAAGGATGCCGATGACGAAATGAAATATGAGTGGCAGGATGGAACTACAACACCAACCTTTACGGCCACAAAGGCAGGAACATACCGTGTTGTTTTGTCAAACAGATGCGGAACAGCTTCTGACGAAGTTATCTATAAACTTCTGCAAACTCCGGCAGTAGATTTGGGCGACGACATGGTGTTTTGTGGCTCGTCCAAACTCAAACCGATTACTTATTCGGTTGGATTGCCTAACAACGAAGAGAAATATCTTTGGTCGAGTGGGGGTACTGCAAAAGCTGAACAAATTAGTGCAGAAGGAAATCATTGGGTGCAAATTTCGAACTATTGCGGAACTGCTTCTGATACCATCAATTTTAGAGTTTCTGTGGTTCCCGTCGTTAACTTGGGATCCGACACTATATTGTGTGGAAATTTTGCATTGACTTTAGATGCCGGAAACCCTGGATTGGAATATTTGTGGATGCCTTATGGCGAAACTACTCAAAAAATTGTTGCCAAAGACCAGATTACCTATTCGGTTATAGTCACCAATGCGGATGGCTGCGAGGCTGGCGATGATTATTTTATTAGTGATAAATGTGTGAGTTTTTATCACATACCAACTTCTTTTAGTCCAAACAATGATGGATTGAATGATGAGTTTAAACCCACACTGGTAAATTTCGAAAAGTATAGCTTATCTATTTACAACCGCTGGGGAGAAGAGCTTTTTGCCACCGAAGATGCTAACACTGCTTGGAATGGAAGCTACAACGACAAACCTGTTCCTCCGGGTGTTTACATGTACACCATGCGATTTATCACCACAGAAAACGGCAAGTTTATTAGTGTAAATGGTTTAATTCATGTGGTGAGGTAAGCGGATATATATATTTATATATATTATTACGTTTTTGTGACACATTGAGTGGCATAATATTTTTGCGATACCATTTTTAAGAACTAAATTTGTTCGACAAGTAAACTAATATGAAATCAAAAAAAATCATTCTAGCTGGCTTTGGTGTATTAAGCATTGCTTTGTTAATATCATCATTTGTAAATGAAAGTAGTAGTTCACAGACATTAAACCAATATTCTGATGACCCGCCATTGGTTAAACGAGTTACTATTCAAAAGTTACCTATTATTAATCCAGATAGTACAAATCTTATTATTAGGGTTATGTATGATTACTACGAACCATTGCCAGAAACTCTTGAAGTATTTTCTTCTGGAACCAAATTTTTGCTCCACGACGATGGCCAATTAGGCGACTATTTGTCTGGTGATATGGAGTACGCTTGCTATGCAAGAGTCAATTTAAACGATTTGGTTGCCAAACTAAATGGTTATGAAAATCAAATTATATCCGATGGCTATGTAATGTATTTTGATGGACATGACGGATTTCAAGAGATAAACGTTTTACCTTTTAATGAAATAGATTTTCTTAACGGCATGGAGGTAGAGGTTGATCAACGCCTTATTCTTGCAAAGGATTGTGATAATGAGTTAATAAAGCATCAATCACTATTTATAACCGATTTATCAGTTGTTGAAGACCCGGCAAGAACCTTTAATTGTATATCAGAAACCGGAAATCCTGTTGGGTTATATACCTTTGGAAACCTAATGAAGAATATGGCCAATCAAAGTTCAACATCCGTTACTGCCAAAAATTTTGTTAAAAGCTGGCTAAAGCCATATACTCAAGATGTATATGATCCCTCATCGTATTTTTTGCACTGGAAACGCGAATTTGTACTCAAATTTCTCATTGCTCCATGGATTAGCAAAGCCGACGGACAGACAGAAGTAGACAATACAATTAACTTAGGCAATTGGGAATCTCGATGGGATGCTCAACAGGAATCAGATTTATTAAAATATGCACCTTTTAAATTAACGGCAATCGTCAATCGACTGGATCTTCGCGGGAATATGGGTTATTCATCAGCCTTAGGCAAAGCAGGTGAAACACGATTCATCTACTCACTTGTTAATATATATCAAGTTGATGCATCTGAGGATCCTGATTCAAGGGGGAGAGGAAATATTGGAGAACCGACATCAAATATGCTGCATGGTGGGTCGTCAGATTTTTTAGATTGGCAAGGTATGAATGTGATTTTTGAGTATCGAAACGTTCAGACTAGTAAATGTGCATTGCAACAGTATGCACAAGATTGGCTTGATTTGAGTGAATTAGCCATGGGAACAGAGACATATAATGCAGCTCTCGAAGACATTACCGAGACAGTAATTAATGCCAATGCCACACCCTCTAAGCCAAACGGAAGTGCAATAGGGAGAATTCGCTCCAACGAAAAAATTCTCTTTAAAACACTGGATAAGAACATATCCAGTGGGTCCTTTTCGGTAACTTGGGGGCAATCCAATTGGCAATTCAGACAATTTGAGATAAATAATTTAACACATCTGTTAGAGGAAGTATCTCTTAACAACACCCCAACACTGGAATTCTATAACTCTCCGAGAATAATAGATAGAGTTTCTCTTACGAATGGTGTGACACAAGACGTAACAGCAATGATTGCTACAGGGGGGTACAACTTTTACATTTCCAAAAACTTGACAAGTTGGGCATTTGACCCCAAAAACAAATTTCAAATATTGAGAGAAAGACATCGAATGCCCAGAACTTATGCCGGAGAGAGACTTTTAGATATAGGAGGCGAAACATTTCTTGAATACAATCATTATTTGGATTTGGATTACGGTGATGCAACATCGAACATACCGAACTTTAATTATTCTAATGAGGCAAATGGAAACAACCAAATGGCAAGAGATTTACGGCACAAACTGTCGCTAAACACCTGCCAAGGATGTCATTGTGGCGAAACCAAAACTGCATTTACCCAAGTAGCTCCTTTGGGCTATGGCCAATCGGCCAACTATTGGGGTTCGGTACCCGATTACAAAACCGGTAAAATTGATGCCGTAGGTAGAAGTCAGGTATCTGCATTACCCAATACCGGAAAAACCCTTGAAGGAGACGGAACAACTATATCCGATAATTATCCCGTTCCATCCGGCAGTAGAAACTTTGTAAATGTTTCTGCCTTTATTACCGGAAGAACCTACAATTCAGGATCGTTTCAGGATGATTTGGACAAGACAAAGAATAATAATAACTTGGTATCGACCGAGGATGACCAGTTGGATAATACTCTTGGCGGACTATACAAAGTAAACGATCCTTCCAATGCTTATCAGGCCAATATATTACAGAATCTTTTTGGCTTTGATGACCGTAAAAATGGGTTTAACGAGCTGGAAAGAAGAAAGCAGGATATGTGTAAATTGCTTCGTTCAAATTGCAATCTTATTTTTGATGATGACGAAGCACAGCTAATGGACTTTGTATTGTTCTTAGATGAAATTACCAAAAATGTGGTTGTTGAATAATCTGTTTCGAAATATTGCTTTTTTTTTGCTATTCTTTTGTCTCAATTCTCAGGCAAATTCTCAAGTATGGGAAAAGGCTTTCTTTTTTGAAACAGAATGTTCAGGGGTTACTGTTTCTGTATTGGATGCTGATGAAAATATTTATGTAGCTGGTGAATATTGTGGCAGATTGACCATCCAAAATCAGCTCATAGAGAGCAAAGGTCAAACTGATTTATTTGTTGCTAAGTTCGATAAAGACTTAAATTTAAAATCGTTGGTTTCATTTGGAGATACTGGAGTGGAGATAATAGGAAAAATTGCTTTAGACCTTGATGGCAATATACTGCTATCAGGGTATTTTACACATCAGTTGATTATTGATACACTTAACCTTTTATCGTATGGTGGATCCGATTATTTTGTAGCTAAGTTTGATACGCTATTCAAGTCCTATTGGGCCTTGTCGTTTGGAACAAAAAACGATGACGCTAAAGTAGCCGCCTTTGGTGGATTAGCAGTAGATTCAAAAAACAATATAATTTGCACTTCACAATTCACGGTCATATCAGAAACCGATACTTTGAAGGTGGCGGATACAGTTCTTTTCGGCAAATTAGAAAAAGATGCATTTTTAGCAAGTATTACACTAGATGGAAAAGTACGTTGGGCTTCAGTTTTTTCTGGTAAAGGTTATGAACATACGACTTCGGTGGATTTGGATATGGAAAATAACATCTTTTTGGCCATCGATGCAACTGGTAGAATTTATTACGACAATCAACAATACGATAATCCCCATATAGGTGAACAAAACGTGGTGTTTAAAATTGATGGAAGTACAGGAAAGGTAATTTGGCATTGGGGCTTTTATGAAAAGGAATTTGGTAGTTTATATATGCCAGGGCCTTCGCTTGATTCCTTTGGCAACGTATATGTAGTGGGTGGTTACTACTGCCGAGTGGTAGATGTGGGTGGGGTAATATTAAGCGAGCCTTTTGACCCTGGCGATTTTAAGACATTTGTGGCAAAAATTGGCTCGTCGGGAAAAACGCATTGGGTAAAGCAAATAGTAGGACACAATCCGGGAGTCGATTATGTATTTTCCAAGAACAGCAACGAAATCTTTGTATCCGGCAATTACTATGATATATGTATATATGAAGGTGATACTGTTGGGTATCTGGGGCAAAGAATTTATCAAGGCTATTTGCTTAAAATTGATTCTTTAGGCAAGCCACAATATTTTGGAACAACTTCGGGAACGGCATCGGCTAACATTTCACAGGTGTCATCCTTCCAAAACGGGGATATTTTTATTCTTGGTTCCGCCCGCAAAGGCAATTTGGCTTTCAACAATGCAACACAATTAATGATGTCATCAGACTACAATGTGTTTATTGCAGTTGGTAACACGGATAGCATTGAAGCGTCAATTAGTTCAGAAATTATAGAAAAAAATGCAAACATTTACCCGAATCCGTGCAATAATGAGTTAATAGTTGATTTTGCTCAACCATTTGGGGAAGTAGCATTTTACAACATTGTTGGACATAAAATATTAGAGACAAAGCTAAAATTTGGTAAGAACCGAATCGATACAAGTTTACTACTCAATGGAGTTTATCAAGTTGAAATTAAAGACATAGCGAATAGAATATCACATTTTTCAATCATTAAATTATGAAAACACCAATACTTTTTTTAGCCTTTTTACATTGTTCCCTTAGGTTATTCAGTCAAACAAATACTAAACCATCCCTTTGCCATTATACAATTGATGACATTGGGTATTTAGCATTAAGGGACTTCGAACCTAATTCAACTGTTAGAGCCTTTTCCAAACCCACTGGTGGCGAGTTCATTTTTTCAGAAATTGTAGATCATAGAGGGAGTAAACAAATAAAAATTAACCAAAACGAAGTTATCCCAGCCTTCGTTCTGAATACCACAAACAAAGCTATATTTAAACAACCTAATTCTTTTTCGGCATATAAATTCCCAAGTCAAAAATATGATTCGTATGGTAAAATAGGGCTAAATGTCATTAATCATCGAAAGGAGAATCTTGTTATTAGCTTTTCAGAAAGTATAGATGGGATAAATTATTTTCGAACTAAGGTAGATAGCATTTTTGGTAATGAAAGTAGAATCTCAACTTGCAACACTCAAAAAAATGTTGAGCAAATCTGGATAAAATACACTTTGACAACGGGATCAGGCATCTTGCTTTACGAAAGTGAGACTACCCGTTTCGATTTTGAAGAATTTCAAGTTTTTCCGACTTTACCAAATGATTTTGTAAAAATAACGTCTAAATATTTTCAGCACAACCTACCTGTTGTAATAAAAAATTCATCTGGTCAAGAGGTTAAAAGTTTTGATTTTTTTGGGAAGGAGTACGATTTATTCGTAAATGATTTACCAAAGGGTACATATTTCGTTCATGTTCCGAGTAAGGAGTGGGTTGATACAAGGATTTTTATCATAAATTGAGGAAATTTTACCAAACGTTATTAAAATGATACCTTCGCCCTAAAAAAGATTGCCGCTCAAAACCTTACAGCATTACTGGGGATATTCAGAATTTAGGCCACCGCAAGCCGAAATTATAGATTCGATTTTAAAAGGAAATAACACCTTAGCCTTATTGCCAACCGGGGGTGGAAAATCCATTTGCTATCAAATTCCGGCTCTACTTTTAGAGGGGGTGTGTCTTGTTGTTTCGCCATTGATTGCATTGATGCGGGATCAGGTGGAACAACTTAAAAGAAGAGGCATTAGCAGCACATTTCTGCACAGCGGACAAAGCCGAAACGAAATAAACATAGAGCTTGAAAACATAAGAAACGGAAAGTATAAGTTGGTATATGTTTCACCCGAAAGAATTCATTCACAGGCGTTTATAGAAACATTTAAACAGACCAAAATTAGCTTTTTGGCAGTAGATGAGGCTCACTGCATTTCACAATGGGGTTTTGATTTTAGGCCGGAGTATCGAAATATTGCTTCGCTGAAAGAACATCTACCAAACCTCAAAATGATGGCCTTAACAGCCTCCGCAACGCCAAAAGTAAAGGCTGATATTATTGAGCAATTACAAATTGAAAATGTACAGGTTTTTACCAAGAGTTTTCATCGCGAAAATTTGCACTACCATGTGGTTTTTGAAGAAGATAAACGTCGAAGGCTTTTGCGTTTGTGTCAAAGTCAAAAAGGTTCGGGCGTGGTTTATGTCCGCAATCGACGAAAAACGGTAGAGCTGAGTAATTATCTAAAAAGTCAAAATGTTTCTTGCGATTTTTATCATGCAGGACTTACCTCAGAACAACGCAATCAAAAGCAAGACAGCTGGGCAAGCGGTGCAACCAAAATTATTATATCCACCAACGCTTTTGGCATGGGAATAGACAAAGCGGATGTGCGGTTTGTTGCACACTATGATTTGCCAGAAAGTTTAGAAGCATATTATCAAGAAGCCGGAAGAGCAGGACGTGACGAACAAAAAGCGTGGTGCATTCTTTTTTATAACAATGCAGATTTAATAGACGTAAAAACGCAACTGCACAGCCGTTTTCCTGAGTTGCCACGAATAAACAAGATATACGAAAACCTTTGTAATTATTTCCAATTAGCCTTTCATTCAGGTTTGCACACCCGCTTCGATTTCGATTTGGCCGATTTTGTTAAAAAATTTGAAAACAATCCGATAGAAAGTTTTGCTGCTATAAAATTGTTGGAGCAACTGGGTTATTTAAGTCTATCGGAGGGGGTTTATACCCCTTCAAAAGTTAAGGTTGAAATGGATGCCACATCACTGTATGATTTTCAATTAAAAAATCCGAAGTTGGATCCGACTATAAAAATTTTACTTCGTTCATACAGCGGCATTTTTGAGCATTATGTTTCGATAAAAGAAAAGCTATTGGCATCTAAACTAAAGATAACAGAGCAACAATTTGTAGCAAATTTAAAACGCCTAAGTTCCTTAAAAATAATAGATTATGTGGAGCAATCAGACAAGCCGTATATTCTCTTTTTACGGCATAGAGTCAATGAAATTATGGATGCCGACAATATGTTGGAAAAAAATAAAACCCGAACTACAGATAGGCTTTTGGCTATGATACAATATGTGGAAGCCGAAACCTGCAGAGCAAAGATAATTTGTGATTATTTTGGTGAGCAACTACACGATGATTGTGGCCACTGCGATGTTTGCAGACTAAAACAGCGGTACGCATTTTCAGCCAAAAAATTTACGGAAATCGAAAATTTTGTTTTTCAAACTATTGATAGAGAGAATCTTGTGTTGGATGATTTATTGCATAAAAACCATACTTTTGAATTTTCGGATATAAAAAATGTTATTCGATGGCTGATGGACGATGAAAAACTCAAAATAGATGCTTCGGGATATTTGAAAAAGAGGAATTGAGCAAAATTTGTTGCACCGTTACAAACGATTTGAATTTCGATCAACGTATGATTCGAATATGTTCATCGTTGCAAAAAGCCGGAAATTCGGTAGAATTGGTCGGCCGAACCCTGCCCCAAAGTACATCTATTGCACCTCAAAATTTTAAGCAAAACCGCCTTAATTGTCGGTTTCTAAAAGGACCTTTGTTTTATTTGGAGTATAACTACCGATTGCTACAATATTTCATCAAAACTAAACCGGATGTCATAAATTCGGTGGACTTGGATACGGTAATAGCTGCCTATTTATATCGATTTTTGACCAAGTTTGTCTGGGTTTTTGATGCACACGAGCATTTTACGGAAGTGCCGGAGGTAACAGACAGGAAGTTTGTGAAATGGATTTGGCAACAAGTGGAGGTTTTGGTTTTCAGAAATGCCCAAAAATTTTATACGGTTAGTGCCTCAATATCAAATTTGTATCACAAAAAATATAAAAAGGAGGTAGAGGTGGTAAGAAATGTTCCTTTTTTGCGTTCTTTGGATGTCGTAAAACCTCGATCGGATTTTTCTGAAAGGTTTATTATTTATCAGGGTGCCTTAAACGAAGGGCGTTGCATTGAGTATTACATCAAGGCAATGAAACACATTGATGCCCATCTTTGGATAGTGGGAGAAGGAGATTTGAGCAACGAACTCCGAATTCTGGCTGCCGGAGAAGGTGTAGAGCAAAAGGTGACTTTTAAAGGAAGGGTGGCACCTGATGAATTGCGGCATTTGACACAATTGGCGTATATGGGTTTAAATGTTTTAGAAAATAGGGGGCTTAGTTATTATTACTCTTTGAGCAATAAATGCTTTGACTACGTTCAGGCCGGATTGCCCTCAATTAGCAGTAATTTTCCTGAGTATCAGTTGCTTAATGCAGAGTTTGAAACCATGATGTTGATTGAACCAACTTTAGAAAATGTTATTTTAGCCATAAACGAGCTACTGCAAAACACCTCCAAATACAACCAATTAAAAGAAAATTGCACACCTGCAGCGTTGGCTTGGAATTGGCAAAGGGAAGAACAAAAACTTTTAGCTATATATGAATAAGAGACAAAAACATATTCATGTAATTGCATTTGATGTGCCCTATCCGGCAAACTACGGCGGTGTTATTGATATTTTTTATAAACTTTCGGCATTGCACGAAAATGGGATAAAAGTGCATTTGCACTGCTATCAATACGGCCGCCCGGAAAGTGCCATGCTAAAATCTATTTGTTATAAAGTGCATTATTATCAGCGAAAGATTTTTAGAAACCCAATTTACAATTCAAAGCCCTATATAGTAGCCTCCCGCAATACAAAAGCATTGATAGAGAATTTGCTGAAAGACCAATATCCTATTTTGTTTGAAGGGTTGCACTCTACCTATTATTTGGATGACGAACGTTTGAAAAACCGATACAAAATAGTTAGAACGCACAATGTAGAACACGACTATTACAAACATTTGGAAAATGTAGAAACCAATCTTTTTAAGAAATACTTTTTTAAAGTTGAGTCTGACCGACTTCGTAAATACGAGAAAATTCTAAAATATGCTGATGCCATAGCGGCTATTTCGCCAAACGATGCAAACTATTTTGACAAAAAATATGGCAATACCTTTCAGTTACCTCCTTTTCATGTCAATCAATCCGTGAGCATAAAGCAGGGCAGGGGCAATTTTATCCTTTATCACGGCAATTTGTCGGTGGGCGAAAACAATGAAGCTGCACTTTTTTTGCTAAAAAATGTGTTGAACGATGGAAAATATCCGGTAATAATTGCAGGAAACGATCCTTCTAAAGAATTGGAGGAACTTGTAAAAAGTACTTCCAACGTTACTTTAAAGAGTAAAATTACCTCTGAAGAAATAAATCATTTGATAGCCGATGCACAAATAAATGTGTTGTTTACCAATCAGGCCACCGGAATAAAATTAAAACTGCTCAACTCGCTTTTTATGGGAAGGCATTGCATTGCCAACAGTAAAATGATTGAAAATACAGAACTGGAAGAGTTGTGCATTGAGGCCAATAAACCTAATGAGTTTAGGAAAAACATTGATTATTACTGGAATATTGAAATTTCTGAAACAGAAATAGAACAACGAAGCAAGGTCTTGAATATTCGGTTTAATAATTTAGCCAATATCGACAAACTCATTCATCGGGTTTTTGCACCCAATGAAAATATGGTTGATGAGATGAACCAGAAATAGCCTTTCGGTACATATCTTTGAGGTGGTGGTTTGGATGAAGAAATACGGAACGGTTATAAAAAGGGTATTGTTTGCCCTGGTACTTTTGGTGTTGCTTTTTGAAATTATTAGAGATAGCCAACGCCAGGGTGATTTTATGGGTTATGTAAATGCAGGAAACGCCGTGTTAAACCAAACCCCCATCTATGCTGATTATCTAAACACATGGCCACCATTTTTTTCAATTGTCAGCATACCAATTGCGGTTTTGCATAACTTCAATTTTCTGTTTGTCAGGGTTTTATGGTTGGTTTCCATCGTTGTGGTGTGGTTTTTTATTCTCAAGGTTTCTGTCAAGATGCTTTATAAATTGAATCTGGTTTTTAAAAGAAACGGAAGCAACGACATAGAACTAACTGATTGGAGGGTTTTTCTTCCTTTTATTTTGACTTTCCGATTTTTGATAGAAGAGATGCAAAACATTCAAATCAATAGTTTTTTGCTACTTATTTGTCTTTACTCCATTTATTTTTTGTTAAACAAACGACCCATATTAAGCGGAATATTGATTGGTTTGGCTGTTTCCATTAAAGTTTACCCCATATTTCTATTGCTGTTTTTTGTGTGGCAACGGCAGTTTAAATCGGTTGTAATTGGTCTAATAACCATCGGTGTGTCTGTGGGTTTA
The DNA here is from genome assembly GCA_020635395.1 of Flavobacteriales bacterium. Classification (NCBI taxonomy): domain Bacteria; kingdom Pseudomonadati; phylum Bacteroidota; class Flavobacteriia; order Flavobacteriales; species Flavobacteriales bacterium. The sequence continues at coordinate 220,241 of JACJZV010000003.1, read as the reverse complement.
TGCTTTCTTGTATTTGGTTTCAATACAACCATACAATATCATTCTGATTGGCTAACCCACAAGGCCATGGGTCAAACAATTTTTAATTTTAAAAACCAATCGGCTTGGCCGTGGTTGCAGGCTTTTTTTACCCACGAATCAAGAGGTTTGAACATCTACTACAATATTTTTGACCTTGGTTTAGAAAGGTCAAAAAAAGTAACCATGCTTCTAATTGCCGTGGCATCTATTTATCCTTTGGCAAAGTTGTTTTTACCTAAAAAATCAGCACCAATATTTTCTGATTTTGCCTTCGTTTTGGCGGCCACACCCATTTTATCTCCTTTGGCATGGAAATATTACTTTGTATTTCTGTTTCCGTTAATCCTTGTTTTGCACAAACAACTATTTAGTGATGAGACTGCCAAAAGCGTCAAGTATATTTATTATGTCGCCTTGTCGTTGCTGATTCTTTCTACAGAAGGTTTGATAGGCAAAACAGCCAGTGACATTGCCGAAATATTTGGGGCTGTAACGATTGGAACTCTGTTGCTGCTGGGTATTTTTCTACAATTTAAAAGCTCACAAAATTGACAAAAAAAAGGCCGTTGGCAAATGCAAACGGCTCCCTTTTTTTTGCTAATTTTCTCAAGTTAGCAAATGCGAACATGTGTATTATTCAAATTTTACAAATCTTTTAAAATGTTCTCGTTTATTTTCGGTAACACATACCATGTAGATTCCCTGATCGAAATTGGTTACATCCACCGAAGTTTGTTCCATAATGCTTTCACCCTCTGATGTCCAAACAACCTGTCCTAAAACGGATATAATTTCAATTTTTATAGGTTTTACTGTTTTGTCCCAGGTTACATTCAATAGGTTATTTGCAGGATTTGGGGATAAAACAATTCCTTTATTATTAGTATTTGAAACCGCAATTACATCAGTGTATTCATAGTTTCCATTGTAATCTATCTGCTTAATGCGATAGTAAAGATTGGATTGAAAGGCAGTATTATCCAGAAAGCTATATTCAATTATTCTGCTCGAATTTCCATTGCCCGAAACTGAACCTATGTCCACAAAATTTTGACCATTTTCCGAACGTTGAATTTCAAAATAATTGTTTTCAATTTCGCCTGCTGTGGCCCAATTTAACATTACAACATTGTCCGACAATCGTTTTCCATTTATAAATACAAACTCAACTGGAAGCGAATTTATTTCAGGTTGACAATCGCAACCATCAGCGTCAACCATAGAGGTATATCCAACCAAGGTAGCCGAAGCAGATGAAGTGTTAATTTTTATCCAGGCATTTTTGTTTGAAGAACTTTTTCCGGTTAGTGCGAATAGTTGCCCTGAATTATCAAAACACAAAGACTCTACGTCAGAAATTGAAATTGTACCAATAACAGTGCAATTTCCAGTATTCTTATCGATTGCTATTAATTGATTTAACCGTTCTAAAACTCCATACATTTTGCCACTTGTGGGATGTATTGCAATGTCGTCCACCCGATTGAAACTGAATTTTGTTATTTCAATGAAATCTTTATTCGTTCCAAAAGCATTTCTAATAACGCTACCATCCATTGGATTAATTTTAAAAAGCAATTCTGGTTCAAGTGAGCCGGTTCGAGAGATAGCATACATTACTTTTTCAGTGTTATCATAATACATGCCTTCTGGATAAAGACTTTCCGTTTTTAAACTTGTGCCTATATATCCTTTTCCTGATAAATTTCCTGAAAGTTTGTAATAGGAATTTTCAGATATGTCATAATAACCGAACTCGCTGTCATTTCCCACATAAATAATATTTGTATCGGTGGCAAATGCAATACATTCTATGCTTGATATGCCAGAAAATGTATATAGCAGGCTGTCTCTTCCCGTTAGTTTATCAACTTCCTTCATTGTATTTCTGTCATCGTCGTATCCAAAACAACGATACTGAGCATAAGATTGGAAGGATAAGAAAACCAGTAAATGGAATACCACTACTTTTCGAACATAATAAGAATTAGCTCGAATAAAATTAAGATAAAATTCTTTCATACACTACTATTGTATATTTCAATGGGCAAAACGTATTCCAATAAGGTAAGAAATTATTGTAGTTTAGTTATCGAAGTATCAAGTAGTTATATGAATTATCGAAACCCAAAACGACGACAAATTATATCAACTTTTATCAATCTCTAATTCCAAATTTTAGACACTTTTTAGTATTTTTTGGAAAACATTGACACGAATTTGTATCAAATAACAAAAAAAAAAGCTGCCCGTTTAACCGAGCAGCCCATAGTATAGCAATTAAGAAGTAGTTTTGTATTATTCAGATTTTATAAATCGATGAAATTGTGCGATTCCGTTCTTTTGTGTAATTTTTACTATATAAATGCCATGGCCGAAGTCGTCTAAATTTATTGAAACATGGTGAAGATTTTCTGAATTATCTGTTGACCAAATAACCTGACCATGAGTCGAAACTATTTCTATTGACTCTGTTTGTATGGCCTTATCCCAAGTTATGTTCAAAACCTTGTCCGCAGGGTTGGGGAATAAAACAACTTCATTACTAACTGATTGACTAACCGTGATTACATCGGTATATTCAAAATTGCCATTAAAGTCTATTTGCTTAATTCTATAGAACAAGTTGGGTTGATAAGCAAAATTATCCAAGAAGCTATATTCAAGAATTTGTTGTGAATTGCCATTTCCTAAAACAGTACCAATTTCTTCAAAATCAGTTCCATTTTCTGAACGCTCAATCACAAAACGGTCGTTTTCTATTTCGTTGGCAGTAGCCCAATTAATGGACACGGTATTTTCGCTAATTCTTCTTCCGTTGGCATAGACAAATTCTACCGGAAGTGGGTTGATAGAACACCAGTCTAATTCAGATATACCAATATCCAATGCATAGCTCGCATTGATGCCATTATTTCGTCGATAGATAACCACTTTTTTTGCCATTAAACCGGATTTCAAGGAAATGTCTATATCGCACCCATTGGTAGCGTAAGATTCGTTGCTGGTTATGCTATAAAAAACTTGCCCTTTTAAACCTACTCCGGGGTGTGCGGTATAATCAAAATCATCTAAATTGTATTTTGTGCCGTTTGCGGCATACATCACCACAAAAACCGAATCCATATATGAGCTACCGTTTTTGTCTAAATCTCTGATAGAAAAAGAAATATTTGACACATCACCGTTGAAAATTATCCATGCAGAGTCCCATGTCATATTGGCAAATTTTGACCATTTAACACATGTGTCGCCACCTCGAGGAAAATTTAATGTGCCACCAAGATTATGAAAACTATTTCCTGATGCTGCGGCACTTCTTCCAAATGTAGCCGTTGTTCCGGCTCCATCCGTAAATGTATAACCATTCATGTTTGTTCCCAAAGTAAGATTTCCAATTTTGGTAAAAGATGGATAGCAAGGGGCATTGAAAATAGAAATGTTGTGAGTATCACTTTTTTCACAATAACCATTGTTTACTTTGGCTTCAATTACGTAATCACCTGAGTTTGGCCACGAAATACCAACAGAATTGCCGGAACCGGTAATGCTTCCACCATCGGGTAGCCACGTGTATGATGCACCCGTTACGGTGTTCACACTAAATGTTTCTGAAACACCTGCATAAGCCGTAGTTGGACCTGTTATAGTCGGTGTTGAAAAATTGCTTCCAATTGATATCGATTTTGTTGCATTAGAATTAGAACACCCTGATTTGGATGTAGTTAACGAAATGGTTTTTGTTCCAGTAGTTGAATAAGTTACATTATGAGGGCCGATACCAGAAGCCGTTGTAGGGCTTGCACCCGATCCAAAATTCCAGGTATAAGTCACTCCAGTGCCTTGATAAACCGCAGTAATAGAGGTTGCAAGGCTAAGGCAGTTTGATGTTGGGGCAGTGATAACCGCCGTTGGACATGCCTGCACCACGTTTATTACTTGAGGACACTCTTCGCTGCAACCATTGTAGGTAACTGTAAGTGTAACATTTTTTGCCCCAGCAGTTGACCATTTAACACTGCCACTTGAAGAAGTGCTGGTTTGAGGAGTAGCATCCGAGCCAAAATCCCAAAAATAGGTAGAACCGGCAGGTGCCACTCCGGTGGCGTTGTATGTAATGTTGGTATTAGTGTTTACCGTTGTGCTTGAATAGGATACACCATTACAGTCCATAAAATCCTTTTTAACAGTATAACTCACGGCTGTGGCTTCACCACGACATTGTGTAGAAGGGTCATAGTAATAGGCATACATCGTTTTGGTTACGTCGAAACTGGTAAAGTTTGTTTCTGTATAATCAATGGTATTTCCTGTGTATTCGCCACCAATGCCACTTCCCATTCCGCAAATTTGGGCAGTTGACCATTTTGTACTATAACCAGATGGAGGAGTATTTGCACTTAAAGTAATATTACTGCCACTGCAAACCGGATCTGGTGTAGCCGTTAATCCAGAAGGTTTTCCTGTGGGTCGAGTATTAATGGTAAAACTATAAGCCAAAGAAGATGATGATAATTGACAACCTCCCGCACCCAATACAAATACATAATAATTAGAACTGGTGGCAGGAATTGGAATATAGCCACTATAAAAAGAAGCACTTCCTGTAAAGGTTGCAACCGGCGTACCAGTTCCGGTACTGTTGTCGTATATTTTAACCCCCGTTGCGGTGCCGTTTAGAGCAATCGTAAACCAAGTGGTTTGGCCAGGACAGTAACTCGTATTTTCGCAGAAAGTAGTGTTGCACGTGTAACTATTTACTGCCAGTGGAGAACATTGTGACATTCCAATCAGCGACATTCCAGTAAACATTAGGGTGAAAGCAATTCGGAAAAAGTTGTTGCTAAAAAAGTTCATAATACTATTACTTAATACTGTTGTTCGGTAATGGGCAATTAACATACCTAATATTTGTCAAAACCAACAATTGTTTGGTTATATATTTTAAGTGTATGATTGTTTTTGTAAGTGTTAATTGCAAACTTGTAACTGTGGTTAAAGTTGTAGGGAAACTAATCTAAAACGTTTTAATATTGTTTTCAAATTTGGAAAGCTATTCTAAAGTTTGGAATTTCAGTTGCAAACCATCTTTTTTGATAAGCACTGAGCCATTGGAATTGAGCCTTCTTTTTAAAAGGTGTTCAGTAGAATTTATTATCCAAATTTTTTTAATGGAATGATTTTGGTCGAGAAGCTCTGTTGCTATTGATGAGATATTATTTAAGACTTTGGGTTGTATTATTTACCTTTTTTACTTCAAAAGGGTATAGCCAGATTGCCTATAACTTTGATTTGAATGCTGGTTTTCCGAGTTTAAACATCTACGACATTTGTTTGGATAATAACAATGTTGTTTGGTTGGCCTCCGATAATGGGGTTTGCTCTTTTAACGGTTACAACGTCGAGAAATTTTCTGTAGAAAATAACGATGTGTTGTTTATTATGCACGACAACGAAAACAGGCTTTGGGGTGTCAATTCTTCGGCTCAACCTTTTTATATTAAGGACGGAAAAACTTACGACCATCACAATACCCTATGGATACCCCAAAAGCTATCGTCTATTGTGGCTTTTATGGTGGTTTACAACGAAAAGCTATACGTGGGGCACGGTGGCAATTTAATGTATTTAGAAGGCAACGTTTTCAAACAAATTGATTTGAAATTGGTAAACAGATCTGTTTGCGACATGTGGGTATCTGACAACAATTTATATGTAGTTGTAAACGAGAGTCTTTTTAAAATTAATAGTCAAAATCAGGTTCAAGAACTTCCCGAACCAAATTTTTTGGAGATGATAAGTAAGTTTGAGGTTGGTGATTCTCGAATCTATATGAATGAATCCGGAATTTACCTCCATAAAAAGAGCAACCAATCATCGAAACAATTGATGATTTTTGACGACAATATTTCATTTAGCGATGCCGAAATATTCAGAACTCAAAATGAGATGTTTGTGTTTGTAAACCAAAAACTGTATAAATATGATTTTGCAACAGAACAACTGAAAGTGTTTTTCGATGAAAAAACGAAGGTAACCAACGTTGTTAAAGATGCCTTTTCCAACTATTGGGTTACTACATTCGAAACCGGACTATTCCTTATCCCATCAAGGTTTCAGAATATTAAGTGCATCGATAAATTTGATGTTTCTCAAAAACCCGCCATAAGTTTTTTTAAGGGTAAGGCCGATATTGTTGGGTTAAATGATGGATCATTTGTATTAAACAACCAGTTGATAAAATACAATTCGCGAAATAGGTGTCTTATACGAGATTATTTGGAGGATGAAAAAGGCTGCTATATAGCCAGCGATGGAGGATTGTACAGAATAGATTATCAAACAAAAAAAACATACATGGTAATCAATGCTGCCATCAAAGATTTATCAAAAGGGGATGACGGAATATTTGTGGCCACCAATCATGGAGTTTATCACAAAGCATTGAATGATGAGAGCCACCATTTTCAGCTCATTTATTCAAGGCGGGTCTATTGTTTGTCAAATAATTTAAACGGACTGATGCTGGGCAGCGGACTTGATGGGTTGATAATTTATGAACACAATCAAATGAAACCTGTGCAAAACCTGGATGTTTTAAAAAATAAGCCACTAATGTTTATGCACTTGTTGCCTGATAATAAACTAATTACCGTTTCGAATTCAAACGAGTTGAATATTGTAGATATAAAAACAGACAAAATAATTGGGCATTATATGTTGGATGCCGATTTTAGGATAAATCATGTTACCTATAATAAAAATCAACTAATAATCTCTTCACTGAAGGGAATTCTTATCCTGACCATTAATGCCGACTTCTCTATTAAAAAAAATCAAATCTATTTTAACGACAAGATTTTTAACTCAAACATTCGGTATTTGCAGGTAATAGACAATGATATTTATTTCATTAATGATATTGGTATTTATGTTTTTCAATTAAAAAATATACCAGAACAACAATTGGTAAAACCTATTGTTTATGCGGTAAAAACCCCTGATAGCGTCTATCGAAATTTGGACAATTTGAAACTCAAATCGAAATATTCCGAAATAGTTTTTACCATATTCGACCCAAGTTATTCTTATGGCAATTTTTTGTACAAAGCCGAAAATTCGTCAAAAGATTGGTTTCAATTATCTACCAATACCGTCCGATTTCACAAGCCTGGGGTGGGTAAATATTCGCTATTTTTTGCCCAATCAGTTGGTGATAAACTGTCTCCAACAGAAGGTTTAGGTTTTTTGGTTGTCGGGCCGCTGCATGAGTATCTTTGGTTTCAATTAATCATTTCTATCATTATTTTAGGCTTAATTACCTATGCATTTTTTAGATCGTATAGGCTTCGAATGTCTGAAAAGCATTTGCAAAGAGAAGTAGAGTTGATTGATGCCAATCATAAAATTATAAGTCTTCAATCTCAGATGAATCCACATTTCTTAAGAAACTGTATGAGTTCTATCCAATCCCTAATTTATCAAGGGCAAAGGGAGTCGGCCAACAAGTATCTCAATCAGTTTACCAGTGTTATTGAGCAATTCATTGATCACTCAAAAGACAGTTTTGTGCCGCTGGATGTGGAATTAAAAAACATTGAAGATTTTGTAAAATTGGAGCAACTCCGCTTCCCAAATAAGTTTGAGTATCAATTAATTTTGCCTTCAAACGTTTCTACACATCACGAAATTCCTACTATGTTTTTGCAGCCTTTGGTAGAAAATGCCATTGAGCATGGATTAATAAGGCAAAACATTTCTCATCCAATGTTGCAAATTTCGTTAAGCGAAATAAACCAAACTCTTGTCATAAAAGTGATTGATAATGGGGTTGGAATTGACACTTCGTTGATATCAAAATCTGACTCAATAGCTTTGGGGAATATCAAAAAAAAGAATAGATGCCATCAACAGATTGGAAGAAATAAGTGTGGAATTGGATATTACCAATAATGAAATCCAAGTTGATAGCGAGTTTAAAACCGGAACCACCTGTGTATTAAAAATTACCTATAAATAGAAAGATATGAATGCGTATATTATTGAAGATGAGGCCAAAAGCATGTTATATTTAAGTGATTTACTTCGCACAAATCACCCAGAAATTAACATTGTGGGCTATGCCGACAAACTGGGAGATGCCGCATCAGATTTGCAACAACTGAAAGTGGACATTCTTTTTTGCGACATAAAGGTGCAGGGGCTGAATAGCATCAATTTTTTGGAAACATTAGAGTTGGTAAAAACAAACATAATCTTTACCACTGCCTACAAGGATTTTGCAATTAGAGCTTTTCGACTAAATGCAGTAGATTATTTGTTAAAACCCATCGACCCCGACGAATTAAGGGAAGCCATAAACAGGGTAAAGATAGAGAAAGATGCCAACCCCGAAGAAGGTTCTGAAAAAGATGAAAATGCCCTCAAGGATAAACTTATTATATCCGAAACAGGGAGTAAAATCATAATAAAAGTGGAGGATATACTGTATTTAATGGCTTCAGGTACCTACACAAAAATTCATTTGGTTGATGGAGCCTGCCATATTTCATCAAAAAATCTAAGACATTATGAGTTATGTTTGAAAGACAATCATTTTTTTAGAATTCATCATGGCACACTTGTTCAACTCGGAAAAGTGAAACAATTTGAAACAAAAAAAAATGAATTAATCTTAGAAAATGGCGATGCTCTTGTTGTTTCATACCGCAAAAAACCTGCTTTTATCGAAGCGTTGTCTAAATTTGGACTGAGATGATATTTAGAAATTTATCCGATCACGAATGGTGCCATCTTTTCGATGAATAATAACCGATGATTGATAATTTTTGGCAATTTCTTTTGCTCTGTCAATGGCATCTTCCTGATAGTTATACGAAGCGGTAATTCGCTCATTTCCTTCGCCCCGAACAGCCCAACCGTCTTCAAAAGGCACAACATGTTGATTGTGTGTTTGTTTGGTGGTAGAAATCCCTTTTCTTCTTAAAATTGATTTGAATATTTTTTTAAGAAGGTCAAGCCAAAAGGAAGAAGTTCTAATATCTGCCATTGTATAATTTTTAGACAACAAATTTAAAAGACCCCTTAGATTTTACGGGGGTAAAATAAGGGTTAAATAAAAAATCAATAGATTTGACTTTTAAAATTACAGTTATTATGAAGTCTAACATCAAATTTTTTTCTGGATTATCGCTTGGTCTTTTGATAGGATTCATGGTGTTTAATGCTCCGAAAATTATTTCTAAAAATAATGAAGCATTACCAAAAACAACGGAAACTCAAAGTTCAAACGATCCTTCAAAAGAGGGTGAATTTATTACGACGGAAGCCGCCAATGCCCTCATATCGGCCTATAAAACTGGGTTTGTGGATAAAAATGGATTGCCCTCAAACACTACCATTGGAGGAGTAATTAGTAAAAGTAATCTGAACAAAGTATGTGGTCTGGGGGCTGATGATTTGATAAAATTTAGGTTCTATCTTACGCAAAGTACCGAGGGTGCTGATCAAATCGGAGTTATATTTTACAAAAAAAGTGATGCCACAGAAGCATTGAGAACGGGAAGTGCCTCGTTTTGTCCAGTGATGTGCAATTAGCCTATTTTCATGAGATATAATCAAAGTGGTTTTATGCTTTTTGCTCGGCAAAATACATTCCTATGTTACCACGGTTTTTCATCGTTATTTTACCACGCGATTCAAATTCAAAATCATCTTGGATGAGTTGGTAGGTCTTTTCAGACACGTTTATCCGACCCGGAACTCCATTTTCTTCCATTCTTGCGGCTATATTAACGGCATCGCCCCAAATGTCGAATGCATATTTTACGCTACCTACCACTCCTGAAACCACATCGCCTGTGTGTATCCCAAATCTAAATTCAAAATGACAGCCGAACCTATTTTGCATCTCAATTTTAGATTCATCAACCGCTTTTAGCATCTGCATTGATGCTTTTACCGCATTGTGAGCATCGTTTTGGCCTCCACGAGCAAGACCGACCACGAACATATAAGCATCACCAATGGTCTTAATTTTTTCTATCGAGCCGTGATAAGATTTTATTATATCATCAAATTTGCCGAAATAAGAATCGAGCATTTTTACCAAAACTTCCGGTTTTAATGTGCTGGCTATTTTGGTAAAACTGTTTACATCGGCAAAAACGATGGTAACATTGCTATGGGCTTTTGCTCCGGCAAAACCATTTAGTTTAAGCTCTTTGGCCGTATCTTCAGGCAAAATATTGTGCAACAAATCATCCGACCTCTTGCGTTCTCTGACAATACTCTTTCTGGACACAAAAATGATTGCACCTCCAATAAAAAATGCAATGGTAAGAATCAAAAAAATGAATTGCTGTTTACTCTTGAGCAGTATTTTGGCATTGTAGTCAGCCTCTTTTTTATCAAATTCGAAATCAGCCATGAGTAATACCACGTCCGTGTTAGCGTTTTCAGCATTGGTTTGTTTTTTAAGGTCTTTCAACTCAAGCATGTGAGTGGCGGCATTTTTATAGTCTCCAATTTTGTATTCAGATTCTATAACTATATCGTAAATGGATTGTAAAGGAAAATTCATTTCAAGTTGTTGAGCCAGATTTAATGATTGAAGTGCAACTTGAACGGCCTTTTGTGTTTCGCCAAATTTGAGAAGTGCCCTGGCTTTTCCCTCTAAGGTATAACATACACCTACTTTTTCGTTGGCTTTTTGAAACCTTGTTAAAAGGGTATCATACACGGTCAGTACATTTTTATCCAGATTTTCTATCGAAGAAATATTATTTAGGTAAAGCTGCGTTTCTGAAACACGCCCCCAGTCGTTATTTTTTTTTGCAAAATGTTGCACTTTTTCCAGCATTTGCTTTGATTTTTCAAGTTCATTTTGTCTAAAAAAGCAAAGTGCTAAAAGGTATTCCTGTGTTGATGAACCAATTTGATTTTTCTGTTTTGGGTTAAAGTTGAGTGACAATTCAAAATTGGAAATAGCCTCTTCCCATTTGTTTAAGTTATACATTACTAAACCTAAACCCAAATAGGCGTTTGATTCGCTGGTCGAATCTTTCAGGTTATGAGACTCTCTCATGGAGGCGTAAAAATATTTGGTGGCATTTGCGTTGTCAGAAAGAGATAAATATACTTTACCGAGTTCGTAGGTGGATATGATAATTCCTTGGTTGTAAATGTGTTGAGTAGATAATTCGTTGGCTTTTTTCAAGAGTTTGATGGTTTCCTGTAAAGAATTTTCGTTATCAAAAAGTTGCTTTGCGGTTTTTATTTTTTCATCAATTTGCGATTTAACTTTTGGCGAAACTTTTTCTGATTTTACGGATTTTAAAAGTGGTTTGTCGCCAAAACTTCTGCCGCAGGCCACAAAAAAACAACTTGCAATGATCCATCCAATTTGTTTTAAATTCACATCACAAATAACGCATTATTTTATAACTGTGTGAAATAATGCCTTCAAGGATAGGTGATAAGGCCGGAATATGAAGAACACATTGATAGGTTTGACATTATAATTATGAAAGAAAAATGGATAAATGATAAACTAACTACCATGCCTCTTTATCAAAGTATGTCATTCAAGAGCTGAATCTGCGGACTAAAAATCTTGTTCCAAAAAATGTTGTAAAAAGAATTCAAAATGATAATTTTGCACTCCTTTTTCGGCGAGGTAGCTCAGCTGGTTAGAGCGTCGGATTCATAACCCGGAGGTCGGCAGTTCGATCCTGCTCCTCGCTACTGGTAAAAAGCCCTGCCTTTGAGTGGGGCTTTTTGTTTTTACTCAAACGAATATTGAATTTGAGACGCTTCAATCAGATGGTTTCAATCTGAAAACGCTTAAAATAATTTTTAATTTTCGTAAAGGCTTAAAAGTGCATACATTTGTTACCCATTGATTTCTATAGCTTTAGAGAGTCGAGTTAACAAAAATGAAATAATTTAAACAAATAATTACATGTTAATAACCATCAAAAATGCCGTGTTTATTGCGTTTATGTGCATCTTATCGGCTATGGCTTTTGGCCAAAAATATGATTTGAATCATTTTCAAGCAAGGTATCAGGAATACAAAGGGTTTAATCTTGATTTTGATCTAACATCTGCTGGTAAGGGGGTCGATTTTACAAGAAGCATTAATCAAAGCAGCAAAACCAATAGGTTTGGACTACATCCATCTTATTTTGTTCTAATGAATACGGATTTGGTGCAACGAAATATGAATCTTTTGGTTTTTCAGGATTTTTCAAAACACAATACCGTAATTAATAATCTAAAGGGCAATTCCGATATAACTAATTCTTCAACATTTGGAATATTAACCGACACAAGAAAATACAGAGAAAAGCGGTTTAAATATCGTGAGATTAATTTAGTATCAACATATAATTGGAGCGGTTTTGAAAATTTGGAACCACTACATATTTACTATACTTCTTATACAATCGCAATGCCCATGAGTTTTGCGTTTGGTTTTGGTAATGGACGTTTAAATATGGTTACCGATGCTGTGCAGGCCATGTTTATTTTGGAAAATTTAAAATCTAATAAGGATTTTGATTATTCAAATGAACAGATTGAATCAGTGGCAAAAGGAATTACCGAAATTAGAAATGCTCGATATCTTGATTCGAGAATAGGACTTAAAAAACAGATAAAAGCTTTGGACAGTATATTGTCGGTAAATGGAATTTCAGCTGACAAAAACATCGACTACTATTCTATTTTGTATGATAACTGGCAATTTGCAAACAGATTTTACAGATATTCGGGAAGTAGGTGGACACATTATTCTCAAATGTATGGTTATTACCAACGCAAAATAGATAATGTTTTAACTTATTCAGACACGGGCAAAGTATATTCCTATAGTGCCGAACAAAATGTTATCCCTTCATATTTTATACATTCAAAATATGAATCTTCAAGCCAAAGATCGTTGTATGAACAGTTCGGTTATTTCTTTCACTTTCAAGGTGGTGTAAACTTTCCTTTTCGAAGTAGTGATAATGTTACTCAAACTGCCCCAATACGTAAAATAGATAAAAGACTAGATGAGGATTTCTCGAATTTTTATATCGAAACAAATTTCGGTACAGGTTTTAATTATCTATTTCAACCCAATACCAGAAATATTTTTACTTCGCAAATCAGTCTTGATTTAAACCACAAGCGAATAGAAACCTTAAAATTAAGTTCAATATTTCCGAGGTTTACTTCAGTGTATTATCATTGGTTTTCGCCCCAATTAAATATAAACGCAACGGCAAGTTTCGAAACCATAATTCAAATGCTTGGCCCAGTAAAAGCCTTGAAAAAAGCATCAGACAATTACTATTACAACATCCATATTGGCCTAAGCTACCAATTATTTTAACCACTATTTCCAAATAATATACCTTTGTTCGGTATGAACAAAAACGAATTGTTTTCGGAACTCATTTGGGTATTGGGTATCTTTATTTTATGTATTGGGGTGGTTTTTACGGTAAATATTCCTACATCATATCAACTGCACGATACCTACATCGTTTTGACAAAATCTACTTTGGTAGGTTATGGTTTTATAGTTGCTACTTTTTTTGTTTTTCTAATAAAATCGGCTCTAAAATTGTTTCGTGGGGTGGAGCAAAACATCATTCTAATCTTGTTTTTTATTCTTTTCTTGGCAAGGTTTGAATTTATTCTTGATTTTGTTTCTGGGTTTTTTCCTCTTTCCAAACCCAGTAGCGGTGGTTGGACAATGTACCCACCACTTGATGCTTCCGAACAATTATATTCTCCCGAACCGTACCACCAAACCGGCGTAGTTTTTTACATAAAATTGGTTTCATATCTCGGTTTGGCTATCCTTTCTTTTTATACCGGCAGGCAAACAAAATAGGGCATTTTTTAGTTGTAATGACTTATGAATAGAAAAAAGTTTATTGCTTTAATGGCGGGAGTTCCAATAACGTTTTTTGGAATAAAAAAATTGATAGATGCCTGGAGTAATGAACCATTGGCACGCAATTCTATCATAGATACCAGTGGTGTGCAAATAGATACCATAATGGCAAATCAACCAATCATTAAAACAGACTCAACTATTCATGAAAAACAAGAACAAAAAGCAAAAAAGAACAGTATGTCTGAAAAATTGATGCCGGCTCTTTTTTTGGGTCATGGCAGCCCAATGAACGCTATTGAAGAAAATGATTTTGTGAAAACCTTTCGCTCCATTGGTCAATCGTTGCCAAAACCTAAAGCAATTTTATGTGTTTCGGCACATTGGGAAACAAAAGGAACGTTGGTTACTGCCATGCCCACACCCCGAACAATACATGATTTTGGTGGTTTCCCCAAAGAGCTTTATGAGATAAACTATCCTGCACCCGGTAGCCCTGAGTGTGCCGAAAAGGTAAAGCAAGAAGTACAGAAAACAGAAATTGGCCTCGACTATCAATGGGGGTTAGACCACGGGGCGTGGACGGTAATAAAACATCTTTATCCGATGGCGGATGTTCCGGTTTTTCAAATGAGCATTGATTATTCAAAACCCGCACAATACCATTATGAGTTGGCTACGGAGTTGCAACAGTTTAGAAAACGAGGTGTACTGATTATTGGTAGCGGCAACATGGTGCATAATTTAGGCATGGTGGCTTGGAACAAATTGCAGGAGCCTGAATATGGCTATGACTGGGCGTTGGAAGCCAACGAAAAAATGAAATCGTTCATTAAAACCAGTAATCATGCATCTTTAATCAATTTTAAAGCACAAGGAAAAGCGTTTGAACTTTCCATTCCAACACCGGAGCATTATTTACCACTTCTCTATGTTTTGGGTTTGAAAAATGACAAAGACGATGTCAAAATCTTTAACGACAAGGCCATCGGCGGCTCACTTACCATGACATCTGTGGGGGTGGGAGAGCTGTCTGTTTAGCCCAAACGGTTATTTGATGCTATCCGTAACGTCATACATTTTGTATGGTTTATCCCAATTGCTAAAAAAAGCCCGATCTTCATCTAATTCATAGTTTCCATCGAAATATTTGTTTAGCACTACTTTAAATGAATTTACAGGGCTAATACTGTCATACAGCATCGAGTAATCTTGGTCGGGGAAATAGTAGGCATTCAAAATGGAAAAACGCTCTTTAAAATCGTTGTTTTCAAAACCCAAATAATTCCTCAATTCCGAGCAACTGCCGTGGTCGCCTTGAATAATGATGATAGACGGACGCGACTTGTTGGCCAATATTTCATCAATGGCTTTCATTAGCTTTTTGTTGACAAATTTTAATTGACCAATATAGCCTTTTTTGTAT
Source organism: Flavobacteriales bacterium (assembly GCA_020635395.1). Taxonomy (NCBI): domain Bacteria; kingdom Pseudomonadati; phylum Bacteroidota; class Flavobacteriia; order Flavobacteriales; species Flavobacteriales bacterium. Next base: position 204,903 of record JACJZV010000003.1, on the reverse strand, counting down.
TCGGCATTGTCAGAATCAGGTTTTAGTGGCTTCCATATACGATAGCTGTAGTCTATTTCTTGTGCATTGCCGTTTTCGTCAAACAAAAATGGCTGGTGAGGTGCCAAAACATGGGCATGCACAAAATGTGGTTTGTCCGATTTTGACAGCATTTCTATCTTTTCAAATGCGTTTAAAATCTTTTTTCGGTGAAAATCTTCCGGATTACCAATGGTTTTTGCTTTTTGCTTTTTATCTTTAAAAGCGGTAAGAATGGAGTTGTTTAATAACTCAACCGAAAACATGCTAAATTCGGTTCCGGGGGTGTTTATGAATTTATCAACCGAGGTAAGAAAAACCACGTCAAACATGGCGGCATCAAAGGCCACAGATTTATATCCCTGTGATTTTAAGGTGCAAAGCACTTTGTTGTTTTGCAAATAGTCGTTTATGGCCCACCTATCTTCAAAATCTTCGCCAAATGCGTTGGCTATAGAATCTAAATAACTCATATTGAGTGAAGACGGCAAGCTCAAAAACGTTTGACCATAATTTGAAATAGATTTATCTGCTAGATAAAATCCCTTTTGTTTTAAATAATCGGTAAAGGCCGAATTGTCGAAATTGAAATATTCTTTTAAAACATCGTTTCGGGTGTAGGCATCCATTACAAAATAATAAATGGTGGGTCGCAATGTTTTAACATTCTCTTTTTCAATAATTTGAGGTACATTTTGAATTGTTTGTATGGAATGTTTTTTGGAATGATATTGGATAATTTCGAAAAAAGAGAAAGAAATAAGTACCAACGAAACAATGTTTAGCAGGCCATTTATGTTTTTCAAATCAGATTTGGTTTTGTATAATCGCCATACTACTACGCAAAAAATGCCGAGGCTTGCCCATTTGTAAAAATTATAATCAAAACGAATTGAACCTGTAAAAAAGGGAATACTGAGAGTATGCAATTTTTCGTGATATAGCCCATAACTGAGCAACAAAAGTGCAGTAATTGATGCCAAGATGCCCGCTTTTATTCGGTTTTTAAAAAATAAAAAGAAAACAAATGCAACAACTGCGGTTCCCAATAAAACGAGAGTCAAAGGTTTAATTATTTCTTTTGATTTTACAATCTCTACATTGTGTGCATACAAAAACAAAACCGGATAAGCGGCAAAAAAAAGTGTATGCCACGGAAATTTTTTAAACATGTTTCTTTCTCATCAGATAGAGGGTTCGGTGCGAGTCTCCGACCTTATTTTTTTCTAAAATCTCAAAATAATTATTAAATGAATTTTCAAATCCGGTTTCATGATAATGTTCAAAAATATCCGTGCGGGTGGCAAGTAATTTTTGCACTTGAGAGTCTTGTTTTGGCACAAACTCAATAATCAAAAAATGTCCTAAAGTAGAAAAGTATTTTGCAACCATTTCTAACGAAACGTTGTTGCTAATGGCAATATGATGAATCAATGCCAATGCCATAACCACATCCGCCATACCTCTGGTGGCAAGGTTGTCTCGTTCAATGTTTGCCCAACCCAATGCCGGACTCGGATTGGTAAGATCTTGCAGCAAAGGCAGCATGGGCTTTTTTGTTTTTTTGCCTTGCATATAGTTTTTTTCAACGGCAATAGGGTCAATGTCGAAGGCAATGGTAGCAATGGCTTTATCGGCTGCAATGCGGCTGAATGTTCCATCGTTTGCACCCATATCCCACAGGCTTTTTGCATTTGTTTGGTCAATATATTTTTCTACCAATTGCTTCTTTGCATCAAAGCTATTGTCGGTATAATTGGTAAATGTATAATACTCGCCCCACTCAGTTCCTTTGGGTTTCCATTGCAACGATTTAATGCCGTTGGCTAGGTTGTCAATCAAACCAAGCATGGCCATTTTGCTCACGCCACGGCCTTTGTGTTGGTTGGTTTGTTTGTCGGCATATTTCAATTGTGATTTTGCATGCAGATGTATATGTGTGGCCAACGAAAATTTGAACTTCGTTTTTACCGGTAAAAGTTTTGATGCCAAATCAAGCGGAATGCCGTCTATATAGTTCTTTAAAAGTTGCAAACATCGAATATCAACATAAGAAGCCAAGGCAAGGGGTGCCAAAAAATGCTGACAGAATTGTTTGTATCCCACCCAGGGTTTGCCCTCTTGGTAAGGCTCAAAAGACAATGTATCAATAAAAATGGGGATACCATTGGCAAATTGAACATTATAGGCCGAGGCATCTTTCAAACTCATACCTTTTTGAATGCTTTCTTTTTGTATGTTTAAAGTCAATAAAGCTGCATCTTTAAGCATACTAAACGACCACTCGTATGGGTATGAAATAAAGCTAATTTGCTCAGGTTTTATGACCGCCGTAGTGCCATTTCGTTCCGTTTCTTCGTGCCGAACAAGATACTTTTTTTTTGCAAGTTGTTCGTAAAGACCATTTTGCATAAAACGGTCGTAGTTTTCAATGCCCGACTTGCTTATATGTCTATAAACAAAGTCATCTTTTTTAAAAACATATCCTGAAGGGTCGCGAAACGACGACGATAGTTTAATCATTTTCTACTTCTTCCGAGCTGTCATCAGTGGTTGATGATTTTCCTCTAAAAAAATTAAGAATTCGATGCCAGTATATTTTGATGGCATAGGCACCGCCTATCAATCCGGCAACAAGCATTTGTAAAATTTGACTGCCACTGCCCGGATCGAGGTAGGCATAAGCTGAATTTGTGATGCAGAATAGCAAAACAAATGTGAAATAAGAGTATTTAAACTTCACTGATTTCTAATCTATTTTGTTGCGGCAAATATAGATTTAATTAACAAAACGATAATTTTTGGGTAATACTGCCTCTTTTCAATCAAGGAAAAGAGCCCGAATAATGTCAACTTTACTTCCTATCTTTTTCCCAATTTCTTGAAATGCAGCCTTCCCTGTTTTCCGTTGTCCAATGATGCTTTGTAGCCAGTTTTATCAGTTGTTTTCTCATTTTTCTTGGGTAAAATATTTTCATATAATTTTTTCGATGACTGTATGATTTTACGATGTCAATTTGGCCTAAAATTTCGTATGCCGCCGCCCCACATCTTGTTCCAAAAAATGCGTAATCGTAGGGTGTTTTGGCCAAATATTTTTCACTAATTTTTGATAATTCTTCTTTTTGGCTGTTTGAAATAGGTATGCTCACAATCAAATATTTGCAACTGTCAGAATCTCCACCCATGATACTGTAAAAGTTATCTATGTTGTGAATGGCAAACCGACTATGTCGTTGTTTTGAGTGGGCAAAAACGTGAAATTTTCCTGAGGGCAAAAAGTTAAGAATTTTGTTGCTGTCAATCTCTATTCCTACATGTCCACCCAGTTTTCCTCCAAACCATTTCGACTCGACTTTTTCATACCCTTTGGCAGGTTTTGAGCCATACAAAAAATGCACTTTAATAAATGACGAATCTTGGGCAAACAATTGTTGGCTAAATAAAAATAGGAAAAACAGCACGGATATGTTTTTTATATTCATTTTCTTGGGTTTTGGTTAAAACGACAATTCTCAAAGTATATTACGACAGCATGAGGTGTAATGTGCCTGATTCAATTATACGATACTGGCCTTCGTCTTGTCAAAAAAATGATGATTGACGGGTATTTGCGGTGTTTAAAATAATGGTTCTAACCTGATTAAAACTATTTTTGCCGAAATGATTATTCGAAGCAAAGCTCCTTTACGTATTGGTTTGGCAGGTGGTGGCACAGACGTAAGCCCGTTTGCCGACATTTATGGTGGAAATATTTTGAATGCAACCATCAACCTTTATGCACATGCCACAATTATCCCCACTCATCAAAATCAAATAGAGTTAATTGCCAAAGACAGAAAAGAGGAACTTGTTTGTTCGTTTGACCAGTATTTGCCAATAAATGGCAAGTTGGACATTTTAAAAGGAGTATATAACCGAATTGTCAAAGATTTCGGCGAAGTGCCTTCGGGTTTTAAATTAATAACGTATGTTGATGCCCCTCCGGGTTCGGGTTTGGGCTCGTCTTCTACTTTGGTAGTGGCCATTTTGGGTGCTTTCACGCATTGGTTAAAATTGCCGTTGGGAGAATATGACATTGCACATTTGGCCTATGAAATAGAACGATTAGACCTAAAACTTGCCGGTGGAAGACAAGACCAATATGCGGCCACTTTTGGCGGTTTTAATTTTATGGAGTTTTATAAAGATGACAAGGTTATTGTTAACCCGCTCCGAATACGCCAAAAATATGTGGCAGAGTTGCAGAATAACATTGTTTTATTTTATACCGGAACCAGCAGAGAATCGGCAGAAATCATTGAAAAACAGGTAAAGGCGGTCAATAAAAATGCCACAGAACAAATTGAGGCTACGTTGATTGTAAAAGAACAAAGCATAAAAATGAAAGAAGCCTTGCTGCGAGGAGAATTGCATAAAATAGGCGAAATTTTGCATCGAGGTTGGGAAAGTAAAAAGAAAATGGCCACAGGAATTAGCAATTCTGAAATAGAAAAACTGTACGAAACGGCAATGCGAGCAGGAGCCAATGGAGGCAAAATTTCGGGTGCTGGAGGTGGCGGTTTTATGTTCTTTTATTGCCCAGAAAATACTCGATACGATGTAATAGAGGCTATTTCAAAGTTGGATGGAAGGGTCACCCCGTATGAGTTTGCAATGAACGGTTTATACAGTTATTCTATCCAAGAATGATGCAAGAGGCGGTTATATTGGCCGGTGGTAAAGGCACTCGTTTGCAATCGGTTATTAAAGATGTGCCAAAGCCAATGGCCATTGTGGCAGAAAGGCCATTTCTTACCTATTTGTTGGAAAAACTCAGCAAAAATGGCGTGCAAAAGGTTGTACTGAGCGTTGGGTATAAATATGAGGTAATCTTGGATTATTTTGGTCAAAGATATAAAAACATAACCATAGAATATGCGGTAGAAGAAACTCCATTAGGCACAGGAGGGGGCATTAAATTGGCCATGAAAAAGTGTGATACCCCCAACATTCTTGTGCTGAACGGTGATACTTTTTTTGATGTTTCTCTCAAAGATTTTTGTACGTTTCATGAAAGCCAAAATTTTGATGTTTCCATTGCTTTAAAACAAATGGAAAACCCTTCAAGATACGGCACGGTGAAGCTGGAACAAAATCATATTTCGGAATTCAAGGAAAAAGATGAGACATTGAAAATGGGGCATATCAACGCCGGAGTTTACTGTTTCAAAAAGGATTTTTTTCTAAAAAATACGCCCAACGGAAGTTTTTCGCTCGAAGAGCAGTTTTTGCAAAAGGAAGTTGCCAAATCCGGCTTTGGGGGGTATGCCGAGGAGGCCTATTTTATTGACATAGGAATACCTGAAGATTATCAAAAAGCAAATCAATATTTTGAGCAAATTAAATTTTAAAATAGATAAAACTTGGACGCTCTTTTTGGATAGAGATGGGGTAATAAACAAGCGTTTGATTGATGATTACGTAAAATCTGTTGACGAGTTCAAATTTTTGTATGGAGCCAAAAAAGCAATTGCCGCTTTTAGTCAAATTTTTGGCCGAATCATCGTTGTTACAAACCAGCAAGGCATTGGCAAAGGTTTAATGTCGGTAAATGATTTAGAGCAAATTCATCAAAAAATGAAAAATGCCATTGAAAAATCAGGAGGTCGAATAGACAAAATCTACCATTGTCCGCAATTAAAAACCGTAAAAAATAATTGTAGAAAACCCAACAATACCATGGGTTTAATGGCCAAAAAAGATTTTCCGGAAATTGATTTTAAAAAAAGTTTGATGATTGGTGATAGTATCTCTGATTTGAAGTTTGCTCAAAATTTGGGCATGCAGTCTATTTTTATCAAAACAAAAAAGGAAGAATCTGAACAAAAAATTACCAAGTTTGAGGCAACAAGTTTATACAGTTTAGCGTCATACTTCTGACAAGTTTTGACAAAGCAAAACACCAAAGTCGAATAATTTTGTTGTACTTTGTACCGTGATTGAAGATTGAGAGTTAAGTTAAGATATATTATCGTCAATTTGTTGCTCATTGCAACTTTGTCTGTTCCTGTTAGGGCTACGCACCTTATTGGGGGCTATATGAGTTATCAATTTTTAAGAACAGAAGCCAACAATAACAAGACGTTCAAAATTTCGCTTACCATGTTTAGAGACTTGGAGCAAAGCTCGGTGGATTTTGATGATGAGATAGAAATTGGTATTTATCTTAATAATACAGATCGCTCTCGAAACCAAGTGCTTAAAGCTCCACTTTTAAAAAGGCAATTGGTAAAACCTCCGGGTAGCGAGCAATGTGATTATTATGCCAATAAGCGAATAGAAATGGGGTATTATGAAAAAACTGTTACCTTAGCTCCTTATCCGCAAGGCTATCATGTATATTTTGTTAGGTGTTGCAGAAATATTCAAAACAACATAACCAGTGGTTCTGACGGACCCGATCAGGGGCAAACCTATTACTGCTTTATTCCCAATCCTGCATTAGAAAACAGCAGTCCTTTTTTTTCGGGTGTGCCAAGTCCGTATATGTGTAACAACGACACGAATTCGTTTTTGAATAGAGCTATAGATATTGACGGAGATTCTCTGGTATATCGCTTTGTTCATCCTTTTCAAGGAGGTAGCCCTGATTTGAATGGTTCTGCACCCTCTCCACCACAATACATGCCCTGGCCTATTGTTACAGTAGATTACCAAAGCGGTTATGGCACCTCGTATCCTTTTGGAGTTTCGGGATATACAAATATTAATCCTTCAAATGGCCTAACCACACTGATGGCCAGAACCCCAGGAAGCTACATTATTGCCATAGAAGTATTGGAATATCGAAACGGAGTTTTGCTGAGTTCCGTTCGGCTTGATATGCAAATATTGGTTTTGGATTGTCCGCCAAACCGCAAACCCAAATTGAGTAATACGGGAGGAAAATACTTTGAAGTAGAGGCGGGTAATAAGCTCTGTTTTACCGTTACAGGTAAGGATTTTGATGTTTCTCCGGTTCAAAATGTTACCGTTTTTGCCACCGGCGATATCCTAACTGGAGAAAATGGCATAAAACCGCCATTGGCTAAAATGACCAAATCAACCGCTCCTGGAACAGTGAGTACTGATTTTTGTTGGACTCCATCGTGCGAACAATATAGAGATAAACCCTATTTGGTTACTTTATCTGTGCAGGATGACGGTTGCCCACCGAAATACGAGAATTATAACATTGAAATTAAAGTAAACAAATTTAAAGGGGCTGACAAAATTACTGGCCCCAAACGCGTGTGTACGGGCGAGGGTTATGAGTATGAATATCGTGCTGAGGTACCTTCCGGCAAAGGAACATTTTTTTGGGCTGTAAATAAGGGCGAAATTATTGGTCGAAAAGATTCGAGCGTTGTGAAATTAAGATTTGACGGAATCAACAAAGCTCAAATAAAAATGGTAGAAATTAGCCAATTTGGTTGCCCGGGCGATACCGTGATTTATGATGTAGATTTGGTTCAATCGCCGCAACTACCTATTATTTCTGGAGAAGATACCGTTTGTTTGGGATCAATTGGAAAAAATTATACGGCTATAAATCATGCCGGATCTACCTATAATTGGTTTATTTCCGACCCCACGTTAAATCATTCAAACGGAAATGGAAATACTTTTACAACAGACTGGACAAAACTTGGTGATTTTCGAATTTCTGTAATTGAAACTAATACCGATGGTTGCAGCAGTGATACAGCCGAGTTTGACGTGAATGTCAGAAAACCCAACCCTGGGTTGGTTGGTTCTATTACGGTATGTCCAAATGCGGAAAAAATTGTTTATGTAGCAACAGGTGGCTCTGGCTCAACATACAATTGGAATGTGGTTGGTGGCACGCAGGTTTCTGGAAACAATTCAGCAAAAATTGAAATAACTTGGGGTGAAGAAGGTCTTGGTTTTGTTAAATTAATAGAGACTGATAAGTGGGGTTGTGTTAGCGATTTAATTCAAATTCCGGTCAAGAAAACCTATAATTTGGATGGATCAAAAGCCATTGGCGATACAAATGTTTGCGAGTTTGATGCCGGAGTTCCATATTATGTGATTTATTCAAGCGGCTCAGTTTATCGTTGGTCGATAAATGGAGGCATACAGGCCAGCGGAGATTCTACCTCAAAAATAACCATAAATTGGGGTGCTTTCGGCCTTGGCCGAATTGGAGTTCAGCAGTGGGCTTTTGATAAAGTGAATAATCGAGAATGTATAAGCCCTGTCGTGTATGTGAATGTTAAAATTAACCCAATACCCACAGCTAACACTATAAATGGCGATTTTGAAATGTGTCAAACCACCCAGTTGCAGACATATTCGGTCAATGGTTTTGTTGGCTCAACCTATCATTGGGAAATAAATGGAAGTGATAAAAACATCGTCGGTCAAGGAACCAATCAAATACAAGTGGCTTGGCCTCTGCCCGGAACGTATAGTATAAGGGTAACCGAGCTTTCAAAAGATTCATGCCCGGGGCAGCCAATAGACACGGTTATGATAGTGAGACCCAAGCCAACGGCAGGTCTAATTGAAGGAGAGCCAATTGTCTGTTTTCCGAATAATAATCAGATAAAATACAAATTGATGGGTTTCCCAAATTCAACCTATCAGTGGTTTGTAACAGGCGGTAGCTCCAGTGGCGGAAATGTAGATTCTATCATCATAGATTTTAATAATCAGGGATATGCGGAGGTTGCAGTTGTTGAAACTTCGGAGTATGGATGCGTTGGAGATACCATTAAATTACCGGTATATATTAATAATTTACAACTCGATTTAGACAGAGTGAGTGTTGGTTTTCCTGACGATAAAATGCACATTGAATGGAGAAATGTAACCAACGATTTAACTTCTACTGATTACAGTGTGTGGAGAAGAGCATACAACAGCGAAATTCTTTGGTCTCCGGTAGTTTCTACTAATTTTGAAAATTATCTTGAGAAACCAATAAACACGGATGAGTTTGCTTATGAATATCAAATTGAAAGCACAGACATGTGTGGCAACAAAATTTTGTCCGAAATTCACAGAAGCATTCTTTTAGAGGGCGTTCAGGATAGCAAAAACTCCAAAATTACACTCCAATTTTCGCCATACGTTGGTTGGGATAATGGTGTGGAGCGATATGAACTTTATAGAAGTTTGAACGAAGATAAAACACTTTATTTTAGCCATACCGTAGCCGAACAAGCTGATATTTTGGTTGATGTTGATAATCAAAACTACAGACAGTGCTTTAGAATAAAGGCCTACGAATTGGCTGGACAAAACAAAGTTTCTTGGAGCAACGAAATATGCTTTTTCTTTAGTCCTGACGTGTTTGTTCCAACGGCCTTTAGCCCAAATAAAGACGGACTTAATGAAACCTTCCTACCTGTTACCTTAGCGGTTAAAGATTTTGAAATGAAGATTTACAATCGGTGGGGGGAGCATATTTTTACAACCACAAATCCTGCTATTGGTTGGGATGGAACGTACAAAGGAGTTGAATCTCCATTGGGTGTCTATGCCTTCATTGTCACATTTACCGATTCCGAAAACAACTCCTATCAGCGAACAGGCACTTTCCATTTGATGAGATAGGTATAAAGCCCGATTAAATATTTGCAGCTCTTTTATTTCTTGTTTTGATGTCAAAGGTCAGGGTGCTTTAAGATTTATTATAGTTGAGTACTTTTCAACAAATTATTTGACTTTACACCTAAACCTTATTTTTGCCGAACGAAAAAAATCGCATGAAAACAGTAGTTAGCGGCATTCGCCCAACGGGCAAACTTCATTTGGGCAATTATTTCGGTGCTGTGCAGAGCTTTTTGCACATGCAGGAAAATTATAATGCCTATTTTTTTATTGCAGATATTCACTCGTTAACCACTCATCCAACACCCGAGGATTTGCACGGAAGTGTGAAACAAGTTTTGGTGGAATATTTAGCCATGGGTCTGGATCCTGAAAAATCGACCCTTTTTATTCAGAGCGATGTTCCGCAGATTTCGGAACTATATACCTATATGAACATGAATGCCTACGTTGGTGAGCTTCAACGTTCCACTTCATTCAAAGAAAAAATAAGAAAGCATCCTGACAATGTAAATGCCGGATTGTTAACCTATCCAGTGCTTATGGCGGTTGATATTTTGATTCATCATGCTGATTTTGTTCCGGTGGGAAAAGACCAGCTGCAACATTTGGAAATGACCCGTCAGTTTGCAAATCGGTTCAATCATCTATACAAAACAGCGTATTTTAAAGAACCCGAAGCATTTAGTTATTCTGGTAAATTGGTAAAGGTGCCCGGACTTACAAACAACGGGAAAATGAGCAAAAGTGGGGGAGGAGGAGAGGCCGATGCCATCTATTTTGATGATGATGAGAAGATTACGTCAAAAAAAATAATGCGTGCCGTGACCGATTCGGGGCCCGAAAAAGAAAATCAAACCAAACCGGAAGCAATACAAAACCTGTTTGACATCATGGATTTGGTGAGCGACAAATCGACTGTTGAGCATTTCGATTCGCTTTATAATTCGTGCAATATCCGATATGGAGACTTTAAGAAACAATTATCAGAAGATGTTTTGAAATTTGTAAAACCCATTAAGGAGCGAATAGATGAGATAAAATCTGATGAGACCATGTTGCAAAATGTGGCACGAAAAGGAGCTGAGAAGGCTCGGGAAAGTGCCGAGAAAACACTTAAAGAAGTCCGCCAAATAATTGGATTTAGAAAGTTTTATTGAATAGATTTGAAAAGTATAAAAAGTCGTACCTAAAATTAATAACTTGAAATGCATATTGCTGTAGCAGGAAATATTGGAGCAGGAAAAACTACCTTAACAGGATTGCTGGCCAAACATTACAGTTGGGAGCCACACTACGAATCATTAGATAATAACCCGTATATATCTGATTTTTATGAAGATATGCAGCGATGGTCGTTCAATCTGCAAGTGTTTTTCTTAAACAGCCGTTTTGCCGGAGTACAAAACATTAGAAGAAGAGGGGAGACCGTTATTCAGGACAGAACCATATATGAAGATGCTTACATTTTTGCACCCAACCTTCATTCTATGGGGCTTATGAGTACTCGCGACTTTGACACCTATCAGCAGCTTTTTAGCAGTATCCGATCAATGATAGAACCGCCTGACTTGATGATTTATCTAAGAGCAAGCATTTCTGCATTGGTAAATAGAATTCAGAAAAGGGGTAGAGATTACGAAGACAGTATAAGGCTTGATTATCTAAAAAGACTCAACGAACGATACGAAGCATGGATAAGTACCTACAATGATGGGAAACTGCTTATTATTGATGTTGACGATTTAGACTTTGAACACAATGCCGAAGATTTAGGTAAAATAATCAGCAAAATAGATTCGGAGGTACATGGCTTATTTTAATTTAAAGTATATGAAAAAGGTAATATTAATCGCATTTATGTCGGCAATGGTGTTGGCATGCAACAAAAATTCATCAAATAACGTATCTGAAGATACTAACACGACGGATAGTGTTCAAATCTCAACGTATGAATATCAACCGGACTCGACCAAATTGACTTGGACGGCTTATAAAACCACCGTGAAACTGCCGGTAAACGGCACTTTTAAGGAAATTGTGGTTACCCCGGGCAAACCCTCTGGAACAGTTAAAGAATTGATGAACCAGCTTGTTTTTGACATAGTTTCTTCGTCAATTTCTTCAAATAATGAAGAACGAGATGGAAAATTGGTAAAAACATTTTTTGGCTCAATGACCAATAGCGAAAAGATTTCAGGCAAGATAACAAGTGTTAATGGCACAGATACTTCCGGTAAGGCTCGAATCTCCATAAAAATGAATGACATTGAGCATGAAGTGGATGCAGAATATGCCATAAGTGGAAATATTTTAGAAGTAAAAACTATGCTTCATCTTGGTGATTGGAAAGCCGAGCCAAGCATTAAAGCTCTAAACAATGTGTGCCACGACTTGCACAAAGGAGAGGACGGCGTAAGTAAATTATGGCCTGAAATTCAAGTAGTTATATCAACAGAATTGAAAAATCTTTGATAAGAAAATCCACTTTTTTTCTCGTTTCGCTTTGTCTTATGGTTGGGTGTTCGTCCTCAAATTCTGAAACGGGTTCAAAAAATAATGATGCGACAACAACAAAGAAGTATGACCCACGGGTGCGAAAAATCTTAAAGAAAAAAACATGTTTGGGCTGCCATACTTTGGATAAAAAACTCAAAGGCCCATCCTTTATGGATATTTCAAAGAAGGGCTATTCGCAAGCAGAGATGGTAGAATTGATTAGAAATCCTGTTCAAGAAAACTGGCCGGACTACCCACCAATGACTCCAATAGATATTTCAGATAAGGAGGGAAAAATTATTTATGATTGGATAAGCGGTCTTGCAAAGGCAGACTCTACGAAATAAGCTCCATTCCCAAACCTTCACGCACTATGTAGGGTTCTTTTTCTGTACAATCTATAACTGTACTACCCTGATTTTTTCCGGCTCCTGCCGCTATCACAACATCCACTTTATGTTGCCATTTGTCATAGATTTCTTCGGGGTCGGTAATATATTCCAGTATCTCATCTTCAGAGTGCAAAGAACTGCTGATGATTGGGTTGCCAAGTTCCTCAATCAGTCTTTGAACAATTTCGTTGTCGGGTACCCTGATACCAACGGTTTTTTTATTGGTTTTAAAAATCTTTGAAACCTCATTTGTGGCCGTTAAAATGAAAGTAAAAGGACCCGGCAATACAGTTTTCATCAACTTAAAAACCGAATTTTGAATGGGCTTGCAATATTCGGAAAGGTGCGATAAATCTCGGCACAAAAGCGACAGGTTTGCTTTATTTACCTTTTTGCCAATCAGCCTTGAAATGGTTTCTATGCCATCCCGACTATACATATCGCACGAAATGGCATAAATGCTGTCGGTGGGAATAATGATGATTTTGCCTGCCTTATAGGCCGCCGCTATTTCCCTGATTTTTCGCATATCAGGGGTGTTCTTATGTAGCTCTATATACTCGGCAGGCATATTTAGGTTTAGGAAAGTACTTCCTTTACAGCATCGGCGGCTTGTTGCAATAATATAGCCGATTTTACTTTTAGGCCACTTTCATCGATAATCTTTTTAGCCTCTTCGGCATTGGTGCCTTGCAATCGCACAATGATTGGTACTGGAATATTTCCAATGTTTTTATAGGCATCCACAACGCCCTGTGCCACACGGTCGCATCGCACAATACCACCAAAAATATTAATCAAAATGGCTTTTACATTTGGGTCTTTCAAAATGATTCTAAAGCCAGCTTCAACCGTTTCTGCACTGGCTGTTCCGCCAACATCAAGAAAATTGGCAGGTTCGCCACCACTCAGTTTTATTATATCCATGGTGGCCATGGCCAATCCGGCACCATTTACCATACAACCCACGTTGCCGTCAAGTTTTACATAGTTTAGGTTAAATTTTTTGGCTTCTACTTCAGTTGGGTCTTCTTCACTTTCGTCACGTAATTCTAAAAAGTCTTTATGACGATATAATGCGTTGTCGTCCAAGTTCACTTTGGCATCAACGGCAATTATTCTATTGTCGGAGGTTTTTAACACGGGGTTAATTTCAAACATCGATGAATCGGTGTCGTTATATGCTTGGTAAAGGGCATTGACAAATTTTACCATTTCTTTCAGGGCTTGTCCTTCTAAACCAAGATTAAAGGCAATTTTTCGAGCCTGAAAAGGCATCAATCCGGTGGCTGGGTCAACCCATTCTTTATGAATTTTTTCAGGATGCGTTTCGGCCACTTCTTCAATATCCATGCCGCCTTCGGTGGTATAAATTATCACGTTTTTGCCCAAACCCCTGTCAAGCAAAACACTCATATAAAATTCTTTTGGTTCGCTTTCGCCCGGGTAGTAAACATCTTGGGCAATCAACACCTTATTTACTTGTTTCCCGGCAGGCCCTGTTTGTGGTGTGACCAGTTGCATACCCAAAATATTGTTTACATGCATTTTGGCATCGTCCATGTTTTTGGCAAGTTTCACCCCGCCGCCTTTTCCACGGCCTCCGGCATGTATTTGAGCTTTTACCACCACCCAGTCGGTACCGGTTTGAGCTTGAAGTTGTTTAACAGCGTTTTCGGTTTCGTTTTTATTGTCAAGCACCACGCCCTCTTGTATGGCTACACCATACGATTTTAGAATCTGTTTTGCTTGATATTCGTGAATATTCATACGTTCTATAATTTGCGGCAAAAATAAGATTTTCGGTTACTCGACAGTCCTAAAATAATCAACAGTTTGAGACAGGCCGGAGTTCTGAAATGGATTTTTGGGGAAATAAGTTGTGCCTTAAGCGTCGTTTTATCCTTGAATTGCTTTTTTTGTTTACTACAAAGTTTAATCATATTTGTGTTAAGTTGCGGCAGTATGTATTTCACCCCTCGTTTTACACTTTTGCAGAGTACCCAGTTTTTGTGATGTGAGGGTGGAGGAAATTTGCACAACACGCGGGTATATAGCTGCTTGACATAATTCTAAGACACAACACGAACAAGAAAAATATAAAATGGTTGACTTTACCTAAAGTATAAACATAGAACCGCAAACTGCTGATAACAAAATTAAAACACCAAATGATGGGACTTTTGGACTTTATTTTCGGAAAACAAATAAAACTTAAAAATGAATTCTTTGGGACTATGTTATTTCTCGAGGATAAAAATGATTCACTTAAAAGTTACTTTGAGTGCAGGCGACATTTTAAACCTTCTAACGAAATAATAGAGATTGGACTAGAGGGAGAAAAAATAGGGCCAACACAAAAGCAAATTGACTTTTTCAAAAGCATTGAGAATAATTACTCGAGAATTACGAAAGCAATTTCACCTTTAATTGAAGATGAATTTGGAAATTGGCAAGAGGGTTTTAAAATCGATAACTTTCGAAAAGAGTTCGAACCAGTTTACCTGAAACTTCCGAGATGTGAAATAAAACCAGTAGTATGGGAAATATCTTTTGAAAGCCAACATGACCGAAATTATACCATTACCTTATTTATGTCGGACTTTGACCCAAATGAAATATCAATCGATGGATAAAAATTACCGATTTTAAATCAGATTTTTCGGTGGGTAGGATGCCGTACAATCCAGATTACTTTTGAGATTGGGCGTTGTGCTTCTTGTCAGTTATGAATTGGTTAACAGAGGATTGCAAATCGACACCTTGAATAGTTGTAAAAAAATTACAGTAAGACCCGGACGACCAACGATAATATGACCAAAAGGATACAAAATATCTTTCCATTATATGATAGCCATTTTTAGAGGTATCAGAACTGATTTAATGTCCAAAAGCGAAAATTTTGACTCCTCGGAATTTGTCCTCCTTCCTTTTTGATATTAATTTCATTCTTCCCAAAACAAGACTCATTTTTCCGTTATTTGGAAAAATGACATAAAATTTCTTGTTTTTTTCTTTTCCATTTCTATTTTTGTCTTGATGAAAATTATTACTGCTACCGCGTGCCTTAGTGTGCTTTCTTTTTTTGGATTTTCTCAATCCATCCCCAATCAACTCATTACAAATTGGAAATCAATAAGTTATAAACATAATATTGTTGCCGATTCTTTTATAGATGTTTCTAAATTGGGTGCCGATTTATCGGGAAATGAACCCGCCGATAAATATGTTCAATTGGCTTTGGATAAAACCAAACAAAACGGAGCTGTCATTTATTTTCCGGAAGGAACTTATTTGCTTAATAACCCAATCGAACTTTCGTCAAATCAATTTTTGGTGGGCGATGGCAGTGGCTTAACGACTCTTCGGTTTAACCTAAACGAACAAAAAAACCTTATTTCGGCCGTGGGCGAAACAGCCTCAGATTGGGTGAAAATTGATAACGAAGCTCAGAAAAACGACAAAAAGTTGTTGGCAAAAATGGATTATTTGAATCCTGGAGATTTGATACATATTGTTGTGGATGGTAATGATAAAATAACCTCAGGTTGGGCTGCGGGCACTATTGGTCAGTTGGTAGAAGTGCAAAGCTGTGATGGAAAAAACATTGTTTTAAAAGACGATTTGAGATTGGATTTGACCGCAATGGACAATCCAAGATTGGCCAAAGTAAACCCAAAAGAAAATTTGGGGGTAATGAACATGAGAATTGTTCGCAACGATGCCACCACTGCTCAAACCGACAACATTTTATTCAAATATACCAGAAATGCTCTTGTTAGCGGAGTACACAGCGATTCATGCAATTTTTCGCATGTCAATAATATGTGTGCCTTTGTTTCCAAAATAGAAGGCTCATTGTTTACCAATGCATTTGCCTATGGCAGCGGGGGGCAGGGATATGGTATTGTTCTGGGATTTACTTCCGGAAATTGTGTTGTTGAAAATAACATATTCGACAGACTGCGGCACGCGGTTCTTTTTCAGGCCGGAAGCAACGGAAATGTGGTTTCGTATAATTACTCCAAAAGCACTTTTTGGACAGGGGTATTTAGCCCATCCGACTTTTCGGGAGATATTGTGATGCATGGCAATTATCCTTTTTTTAATTTGGTAGAAGGCAACATTATTCAGAATTTGATTATTGACGATTCGCACGGAAAAAATGGACCCGGCAATGTTTTTTTGAGAAATCGAATTGAAAACGCCGGTATTTTTATGAACAACAATCCGGCTTCTGACAATCAGGTTTTTATTGGAAATGAAGTTACCGGAAATGGAACTTCTTCCAACGGTTATGCCAATTTTCCAAAAGGATTGTATGTTTTGAACGGAAATGGACATTATCAATATGGAAATAATGCCAACGGAACATTTATTCCAGAGGCCGTGAGTGCCATGATTAATACACTCTACATTACAGCCAAACCTGCTTTTCTTTCAAATTCAAATCTTCCGTTAATCGGATTTCCAAATACGTTTAATCAAACTTCCATTCCGGCATCTGAAAGGTTTACTCAAAAAGTAAAAACCGTTGATTATCAATTCGGCAATTCGCTTCGGGTAAAGTTTGAAAAACTAAATGCTGTCAAAAAGTCATCCAGTATTTTGGTTGTTTGGAAAACCGATGATATTAGCCATTGTCAGAACTATGCGGTATATCGAAAATCGGATGGAAATGATGAAAAACAAGTAGCCTCTTTGAACTGTGGCAGCAAAATAAACACCGATGAATATAGTTTTGAAGATTTTAACTACCCGAGTTCGTCCAAAATCATAACTTATTATATTGAGCAAATGGATGACAACGGTAGAAAGACTACCTCAGAAGAATTGACGGTTTCATTAAGCGGCAATTTGGCATCAATAAGCACTGATGGTAATGGCTTAGTAGTTTGTTCAGAAATATTTAACCACATTAACGTTTATTCATTTTCGGGTAAATTGATTTATGAAAGTGACCAAATTTCTGGCTACAACCATCAGTTGAGTGGGCAAGTTGCAAAAGGAATTTATGTTGTCGAACTTGAAGGAAATGGTAATGTTTATCGCGGAAAAATCTGTAAGAATTAAGTTGTTTCGGTTGTTTGGCGAGATACTTTTACTCGTTTAACTCGTCTTCTATCAGCACTCTCCACCAAAAAAGTAAACTCTTCAAACTCAATTAAATCGCCACGTTTGGGTATGCCTTGATGAATTTCCATGAGCATACCGGCCAATGTGTCTGCCTCGCCCCGTGCGTCGTCAAAATAATCGGAGCTAAGTTCAAAAATCTTTGAAATATCGGTTAACATGGCCTTTCCTTCAAAAATATAATTGTGGTCGTCTAATTTGGAATATACCAGTTCGTCTTCGTCAAATTCATCTCTGATGTCGCCAAATATTTCTTCCAAAATATCTTCCATTGTAACAATGCCCAGCGAACCACCATATTCATCCACCACAATGGCCATGTGTATTCGTTTTTCCTGAAATTCTTCCAGCAAATCGTCAATTTTTTTGAAAGCCGGAACAAAAAATGGGTCACGCATAAATGACTGCCACTTCTTCTTGCTCTTATTGGTAAGCACTGGAAGCAAATCTTTGATATACAAAACACCAACAATTTTATCGAAGCTGCCCTCATATACCGGAACCCGTGAATATCCCCACTCTTTGATTAGGTCAATTAATTCTTGCTGCTCGGTCTCAATGTCCACCGCAGAAACATCCATACGGGGTTTCATAATTTGTTTTACGGAGATGTTTCCGTAGTTAACCAAACCTTTTAAAATGTTTTTTTCTTCAATATTGTCATCGACCGAGGCAATATCGATGGCCTGATTTAACTCTTCGAGCGATACATTTGATTGTTTTTTTGCCAGCCTTTTGTCTATTGCCACAGTGCTTTTGGCCAGCAGCCAAACAAAGGGCTGTAAAAATTTTTGGGAATAAAAAATAAATGGCGAAGTAAAGTTGACCAAAGAAAGGTTGTTTTGGGTGGCATAGATTTTAGGAATAATTTCTCCAAAAAGAACCAACAAAAAAGTAATAAAAACCACCTCGAGCGTAAATTGAAGCCATTCGGCAAGGTGTAATAAAGGCCATAAATCTTTGAATAATAACGTCATTAAAACGATTATAGAAATGTTTATGAAGTTATTCATTATCAATATGGTAGCCAGCAAATTGCGTGTGGCTGAAACCCTATCGGGATGATTAATAAGTTTTAATGCAAACTTTGAGCCGCCTGAATTTTTCTCTTCCAAATCGGCCACATCTCCTGGCGATAGGCTGAAAAAAGCATTTTCGGAACCCGACACTAAGGCCGATAAAAAAACCAAAACGAGTACTACAAAAGCAATCGAAATCTTGGGTAAAAGTGCAACAGAAACAAATACTTGTTTCAGTAGAAATAGACTGTTAAAAATCTGTTCAGGGTCTCCTTCCAAAATGTATATCTTTAAAATGGAAGATCATCCATATCGGATGTATCTTCAATCACGGTAGAATTGTCGTTGTTGGGCGGCAAATTTACATTGTTGGAAGCAACATTTCCAGAATTTTCTTCACGGCCACCCAACATTTGAAATGTTAATACCCGAATGCGGGTAGTGTTTCGCTCTATTCCCTCTTTATCTGTCCACTTGTCGGTCTTCAATTTGCCTTCCACATATATCTGCCTGCCTTTGGTTAGGTATTTTTCAGCCACTTTTGCCAAGCTATCCCATAGCTCTAACCTATGCCATTCGGTTTGCTCAATTTTGTTGCCTTGTTTATCAACATAGCTTTCATTGGTGGCTATATTAAAATTGGCCACTGTCCGGCCTCCGTCCAAATGCCTTACTTCGGGGTCGGAGCCCAAATGCCCGATAAGAATTACTTTATTTATTGACATAACTATAAGTTTTTGAATGATTTAAGATATTTTTCTATCAAAACTGAAACAGCATACTTTTGTTTCAGCTCATTAAAATCGACTTCAAATGTATCTGAAATTTGGAGATTTTTGAACGATGCAACCTTAACATTCCAAAATTGTGCATATATTTCTTGATGAGAGAGGATATGTTTTGTCTCCAAATCCTTTTGCAATTCAAAATTTTGAAGGTCATAGATGCTTTTTAAGTGGTCGAAAATGGAAGTAAATGGCAATTTTTTTTCTGATTCCAAAAGTGGAAATTCATACAAACCTTGCCATACATCCTTTTTTGTCCGTTGTTGTATAATGGTACTCTGATGTGGTGTTTCAAATACCAAATAGGCCAAAAAACGTTTCTTTTTTGGTTTTGCCGAAAGTTTAACGGGAAATTTTGAAACCATATTGGTTCTATTGGCCATGCAGGTTTCTGTAAGCGGACACAAAGCACAATTTGGATTGGCCGGACGGCATTGCAATGCACCAAATTCCATAATTGATTGGTTGTGGGTTGCGGCATTATCCTTGTCCAATATTTCTTCGGCCAAGGATTTAAAAATTTTGAGTGACGCGGTTGAATTTATCGGCTCTTCAATACCAAAGTAGCGTGACAAAAATCGAAAGACATTTCCATCGATAACGGCATTAGGATGGTTTTTGGCAAAGGAGGAAATAGCCGAAGCAGTATAATCTCCAATGCCTGGCAGTTTTATCAATACCTCATATTCTGTCGGAAAAATGCCATTATGGCAATCTCGCACCGTAGCGGCACATTTATGCATGTTTCTGCATCTGGAGTAATAGCCCAAACCCTGCCAATTCTTTAATAAATCGTCAATATCGGCATTGGCAAATTGCAAAACACTGGGGTAAGTTTCAAGAAATTTAGTGAAATAGGGCATTCCCTGCTCCACCCTTGTTTGTTGCAAAATAATCTCACTGAGCCATATAGTATATGCATCTTTTGTACCCCGCCACGGGAGGTCTCTTTTATTTTGAATATACCATTGCTGCAAAACAGCAGAAATATGGGGTGTTTTATATTTTTTTACCAAAACATTGCTAATGTAGTTGTTATACAGAATAAATAGCTATTATTGCAAGACAATTTTTTGACTGGCAAAGATTATTAATTCTTTTAAAATGACTAAAGCAGAAGTAATTAACGAAATAGCTGAGAAAACCGGAATAGAAAGGGCAGAAGTTCAACAAACAGTTGAAACCTTTTTTAAGGTGGTAAAAAGTTCTATGGCAGAAGGAAACAATCTTTATTTCAGAGGTTTTGGTAGTTTTATTTTGAAAAAAAGAGCAAAAAAAGTGGCTCGAAATATTTCAAAAAATACCCAAATCACTATTCCTGAGCATTTTATACCAAAATTTAAACCGGCCAAAACTTTTGTCGAGAAGATAAAAGGAAACGTTAAGTAAACGTCAAAAAAAGTAGTTCAAATGAAAATTAGCAAGGCCTTGCTTGTTGCTTTGGTTGTTGGCCTTGTGGCTATAGTTTTTCTTATTAAAATAAGTTCTTCAAAAAAAAGTGTCGAAATACCAGTAAATAAATCGGATAATTCTCTTGAGATAATTGCCAGTTTGATGGCCAAAAACAATTTGTCGGCAGAGGAACAGTCAGCTTTAAATAATGCTTTTGCAAATGCCTATCAAAAAAAAATACTTACCAAAGAACTTCTGTTTGAATATGGAAAGCAACAACTCAACAATCCAGAGCTTCGGCCAATGGTGGGCATAGGTATTATCCGCGATGAAGTGCTTGGTTTAGATTCAAACTACATTCCGGCCATCGAATTTTTAGCCGAAAAATCTGTTCAGAGCGGTCAATTTGACAAAGCGATACTCAGATATAAAAAATTATTATCTTTGCAGCCCGAAAACGAAAAATTCAAGCATCAACTTGATGAAGTTTTAAAAATGGAGTCTGGCAGTGCCATAAACTCGAAACAATAGGATTAAGATTAATTAAAAATATTTAGATATGCCTAGCGGTAAAAAAAGAAAACGTCACAAAATTTCTACTCACAAGAGAAAGAAAAGACTTAGAAAAAATCGTCATAAAAAGAAATAATAGTCCGTGGCAAATGAGTTGATTATCGATTTCAGCTCGGCGGGTGAGAGAATTGCACTACTTCAAGACAAAAAATTGGTTGAATTGCACGAAGAAATTCAGTCAACCAAGTTTTCTGCGGGAGATATTTATCTGGGGGTAGTAAAAAAATTTAAGCAGGAACTTAATGCTGCTTTTGTTGACGTAGGGTATCATAGAGATGCATTCCTACACTATCAGGATTTAGGACCAAAGGTTCGTTCTATAATAAAGTTAACAAAAATTGCAACACAAGGAGGAATAAAATCGGGCGACTTATCTACTTTTGGAGTAGAACCCGATACCCTTAAAACAGGAAAAATAAGCGATTTTCTGCGAAAGGGTCAAAAAATTCTTGTGCAAGTGGCTAAAGAGCCTATCTCGTCCAAAGGGCCGAAACTCAGCACAGAAATATCTATTCCGGGCAAGTATTTCATATTTGTTCCGTTTGTGGATACTATAACGATTTCAAAAAAGATTGAATCGCATGAGGAGCGTGTGCGTCTAAAAAACCTGACCCAAAGCCTGAAAGGTGCCAATTATGGTTTAATTTGCCGAACTGCCGCCGAAGGTAAATCTGTCCAAGAACTTCACAAAGACCTTCAACTGCTGTTGGATAAATGGGATTCTGTCATTAAAAATCTTAAAACGGCCAAGCCCGGAGATTTAATATTGGGAGAAGATAACCGAAGTCAGCTTGTTCTTCGAGATTTATTGAGTCAAGATTTTACGGCTATTGTTACAAACGACAATGATTTTCATGGCGAACTAAAGAAATATCTTTCGGCCATTTCGCCCGAATTGGTTAAGGTGCTAAAACTATATAAGGGTAAAGAACCCATTTTTAGCCAGTTCGGAATTGACAAACAAATAAAAATGTCGTTTGGCAAAAATGTGGCAATGCAGGGTGGCCCCTATCTTATTATTGAGCATACCGAAGCACTGCACGTGATAGACGTGAATAGCGGAAACCGACAGAAAAAAAGTGAAGAAGCTGCCGATTATGCCTTGACCGTAAATATTGAATCTGCCAAAGAAATTGCCAGACAACTGCGGCTCAGAGATATGGGAGGAATTATCGTAATTGACTTTATTGACTTGCGAAATCCTGAACATAAAAAGAAACTTTTGACCGAATTAAGAAATGCCATGGCCAATGACAGAGCCAAACACACCATACTGCCAATGAGCAAGTTTGGTTTGGTTCAAATAACCCGTCAACGCGTTCGGCCAGAGACAAACATCACCACTGCCGAGGATTGCCCAATGTGTAAAGGAGAAGGAAAGGTAGAGGCCTCCATTCTTATAACAGATGAAATTGAACACAAAATCAATCAAATTCTAAGTTATTCAAAACCCAAAAGAATAGATGTTGTAGCCCACCCTTTTGTGCATGCATATCTTACAAAGGGTTTCATAAACAAGCCAATGAAATGGTTTTTAAAACACCGAATCAAGGTAAAGGTTACACCAGACAAGAATTATCATTATGGCGAATACCATTTTTTTGATTCTAATGAGGAGGAAATCATAGTTTAACATTGGCCATTAAGGTATTCTGCATCGGGAAAACGGCACATAAGCTGTATAGAGAAGAAATAAACCATTATTTGGATAGGCTTGGTAAATATGCCCGTGTTTCGTGGATTGAGCTTGCAGATGCTAAAAGGAAAAACAACGCAACCGTTGATGACATCAGAAAGATGGAAGCCGAATTGGTTCTAAAAGATTTAAAACCTAACACTTTTTTGATAGGGTTGGATGAAAAAGGAAAAGAAATGAGTAGCCGGAATTTTTCTGAAAAATTGAATTACTGGACTGCCAACGAACCTGAAGTGGCTTTTTTGATTGGCGGTGCGTATGGTTTTCATGATAAAATGTATCATCGGATGAACGAAAAATTGGCATTGTCTCAAATGACCTTGTCTCATCAAATGGTACGATTGTTGTTAGCCGAGCAATTGTATAGAGCCTATTCAATATTGAATGGAGAACCTTACCATAACGATTGATTAAAAAATGGGTATAAATAACCCTTTGTTTTTTTGCAAACAATTATATGTTTGCATGGTTAAAAGAAATATTTAGAATGCTGTATTAGTATCAGCTATGGCGGAGAAAAAGAAAAAACAAGGAAGGCCGGCCACCAAACCGGTTGAGAAGAGAAAGGCTTATTATGTCATGGTAAAAGTTCATAACTCAATGAACAATACCAGTACAAACGTTTTGATTAGTAGAGATACTAAAGCCGAAATCAAATTGCTAATGCGAAATTCTAGCCAAAAGGTTGAGTTTTTGGGCTATTGGAATGGCAAACAGTATGAAAAAGTAAATTTGAATTAGTGAAAAAATTGGAAGATACTTCTCAAAAAAGGAGGGCACTCATAAAGGTGCCCTCTTTTTTTTCTAAATCATCAGAATTTGGCACACAATTTTGGTTGGTGTGCCTCATTACTTTTGTGTATTTTTTTGCATTTAATATGATTTTGCCAAGACTTTCACCCTATTTAGAAAGTTTGGGCGGTAAAGAATATCTTGGGTTAGTTATTACTGTTTTTGCGGCTGCCGCACTCATAACCAGACCTTTTAGCGGTAAACTTGTTGATGAAATTGGACGAAAGCCAATCGTTGTTTTTGGAATAATTGTTTCCATTGTTATTAGTTTTTTATACTCCTTTTCTAATGGAGTGATGATGTTCTTATTTCTCCGATTCATGCACGGTTTTTCTGCCGGATGCACCCCAACAGGCACTACCGCAATTTGCTCTGACGTTGTTTCGAAAAACAAACGTGGGGAAGCAATGGGGTGGGTTGGGCTGTGCAGCAATATCGGTATGGGGTTGGGGCCGGCGGTTGGCAGCGAATTGTCTGCATATTATGGAAATGATTATGTGGTATTTGTTGTTTCTGCCTTTTCGGCAGTAATTGCATTATTGCTCACTTTTAAACTGAAAGAAAGTTTGTCCGAAACTTCAACACTAACCCTAAAATCTTTCAACATTAAATGGAATGAAATTATCGAAAAATCCGTTCTGCCTCAGGGTTTTATTATGCTGCTTACAGTTTGCACTTTTGGGGCAATTTTGACTTTGATGGAAGACTATGTAGAAGTTTTCGGAATCAAAAAGTCAGGTTATTTCTTTACGGTTTTTACGGTTGTATCTATTGCTGTTCGATTTTTTAGCAGGAAACACAGCGATAAATATGGTCGGGTACTTATGATGATTTGGGGTGTATCGTTTCTTATTTTAGCTAACTTTTTTATTGCTTTCGCATCAAATGCCCCACTTTTATTTTTTGGTGGAGCTTTGTTTGGTGTTTCTACCGGTATCAATTCACCCACAATATTTGCGTGGGCTGTCGATAAAAGCAATCCGAAATTGGTTGGCAGAGGGGTGTCCACATTGTTTATATTTTTAGAAATAGGTGTGATGGTTGGTGCTTTTTTCTCTGCTCTTATTTACAGTCATAAACCAGAAAACTTTAGATGGGCATTTGTCTTTACCGGAATTTGTGCTATTTGTGCTTTGCTATTTGTGGTTTTTGAATATCGGAAAGAGCGAGTTTAATCTTTGATAAAATTCAAATGAGTTGTATGGAATGATTCTAAATAAAATATTCGTCAGTTTTTGAAGTTTAGTGTTCTGACAAACAAACGATTGTGTTAAAAACCTTGTGATTAAAATTTTGTACCAACTATTTCTACGTATTATCAAAATACTAATTTTGCCCCGTTTTGCAGAAGATGCGTTGCAATGAGTAAAGTTATAAAGATAAAAAAAGGTAAGGACATCAATTTGGTTGGAGTTGCTCAAAAAAGCACCACCAAAGTTAGTTCGCCTACCTATGCCGTTAAACCTACTGATTTCAAGAACTTTGTTCCTAAATTGGAAGTAAAGGCAGGGGCTGAAGTAAAGGCTGGAGATGTTCTTTTTCACGACAAAACAAACGAGGCAATTAAATTTACAAGCCCTGTAAGTGGGGAGGTTGCCGAAATTGTCAGAGGTGATAGACGAGCAGTTTTAGAGGTTCGTATATTGGCCGATTCAGAAATGAAGTATAAGTCATTTAACATTCCGACAACATTAAATGCAGAGAATGTTAAAGCGATTTTGTTATCATCGGGTTTATGGCCATTTATTATTCAAAGACCTTTTGGCATCATTGCCCACCCAGATGCAACACCAAAATCAATACACATTTCTTGTTTTGATTCTGCTCCATTGGCGGCTGATTTTGATTATACATTGGCCAATGAAGCTGACAGCTTTGCAAAAGGTGTAGAGGTATTAAAGAATCTTACAAGTGGAAAAATTCACTTAAATGTGAGTTCAAAAAATTCAAAACCAAGTTTTATTTCAAAAACACAGGGCGTTGAGATTACTGAATTTTCGGGGCCGCATCCTGCTGGTTTAGTTGGAGTACAGATTCATCATATCGACCCAATAAATAAGGGTGATGTGGTTTGGACATTGAATCCTCAGCACGTTGTTTTTATTGGAAGATTATTCGCCACCGGAAAAGTGGATTTACGTCAAATAATTGCCGTTGCCGGAAGTGATGTTTCAAAACCTGCTTATGTGGAGGTTATTTCTGGTACAAGCCTTGAACCGGTTTTAAAGGGAAATTTATCAGGAAACAACAGCAGAATTATTAGCGGAAACGTTTTGACTGGTACTAAAATTTCGGCTAATAGCCACTTAGGCTTTTTTGATAATCTTGTAACAGCAATTCCAGAAGGAGACGAATACGAGTTTATGGGATGGTTGCTGCCAACCTATCCGCGACCAACCATTAGTAATTCTCTGCCAATTTCAAAATTCCTAAAGAAAACGTTTAAAGTAAATACCAATTATCACGGTGAAGAACGGGCTTATGTGGTAACTGGTCAATACGAAAAGGTTTTGCCTATGGATATTTTGCCTGTATATCTTATTAAAGCAATAATGGCTCAAGACTTGGAAGCCATGGAAAATCTTGGTATTTATGAGGTTATAGAAGAAGATTTGGCACTTTGTGAATTCGTTTGTACTTCAAAAATGGAAGTTCAAAAAATATTGAGCGAAGGATTAACTATAATGGCGGAAGAAGGGTAATGTCAGAAGGTTGAAGGTATAAGGTTGAAGGTTTATTAAAAAATGGCGAGGACAGAAAATATATTTGTAAATGAGTTTAAAAATAGGACAAAGCGTTTTGCTATTGAGACTCTAAAACTTTGCGATGAATTGCCATTTAATCAAAATTCAACCCGAATTATAGCAAGCCAGTTAGGACGCTCGGCAAGCAGCACTGCTGCTAATTATAGGGCGGCTTGTGTTTCACGTTCGGCAAAGGAGTTTGTCGCTAAAATGAGTATTTCTTTAGAAGAATCTGATGAGAGTTCATTTTGGCTTGAATTATTAGATGAGGGTGATTTTTACACTAATAAAGAAAGAATAAAAAATTTGTTGGGAGAATCGGAGCAATTGACAAAAATTATAGGTAAGGCTCGGTTTACAGCCTCAAACAACCTAAATAATGGCATTAATTCCTTAAACCCTAAAAATTAGTACTTAACACTAAATGAAATTTTTAAGAAATACATTAGATAAGTTAAAACCCAATTTTGAAAAGGGCGGTAAACTTCATTTCTTACATTCCACATTTGATGGAATCGAGACTTTTCTATTTGTTCCAAATAAAACGACATCGCATGGTGCTCACATTCGAGATGGTATCGACTTAAAACGTACCATGTTTACGGTGGTTATTGCATTAATGCCGGCTTTGTTGTTTGGTATGTGGAACATTGGTTTGCAATATCACAATGCTATTGGGGCAACAGATGCAAGCCTAATGAGCAATTTCCTTTATGGTTTGTGGCAAACACTTCCCATCATTGCCGTTTCCTATATTGTTGGTTTGGGCATTGAGTTTATGTTTTGCCAAATAAAAGGTCACCCAATCAACGAAGGTTTTTTGGTTTCGGGTCTTTTAATACCAATGGTTATGCCTCCAGATGTTCCGTTGTGGATGGTTGCATTGGCCACAGCATTTGCTGTGGTTATTGGTAAAGAAGTATTTGGAGGAACGGGTATGAACTTGTTAAACCCTGCATTGTTGGCTCGTATGTTCTTATACATTGGCTATACGCCCTATATGAGTGGAAACTCTGTATGGGTGGCTATGAAAGAGGGAGCAAAACAAGTTGACGGATTTTCTGGAGCTACCTCACTTGGCAATATTTACGATGCCTCAATAGATGCAAATTATGCCGGTTGGTCGGATAAATTTTTATTCAACGGCAGCATAATGGATAGTATCATCGGTACTGTTCCAGGTTCTATTGGAGAAACCTCCGTTATAGCTATTTTAATTGGAGCTGCCATTCTTATCCTTTCCGGAATTGGAAGTTGGAAAATAATGCTAAGCACTGTTTTAGGTGGTTTATTTATGGGCTGGATAATGAACATTAGCGGAAGCGGAAACGCCTGGATGGATATGCCAGCTTGGTATCATTTGGTAATTGGTGGTTTTATGTTTGGAGCTGTGTTTATGGCAACCGACCCTGTATCCGCCGCCCAAACGGAACGTGGAAAATGGATTTACGGATTTTTTATTGGAGTTATAACGGTGCTGATTCGTATTTTCAACCCGGGTTATCCAGAGGGAATTATGATGGCTATACTTCTTATGAACGTATTTGCCCCATTGATTGATTATTACGTAGTACAAGGAAACATTAAAAGAAGATTGAAACGTGTCAAAGTTTAATAAAAATTCAAACGGATATATACTGACGTATGCCATCATTATGACGGTGGTGTTCGGTATTTTGTTGGCCTTTGTTTCGTTGGTTTTAAAGCCTAATCAAGACTTTAACCGATTGTTGGAAAAACGGGACTTCATACTCAGAGCCGCTTTGGGCGAAAAAGCCCTAGAGGGAATTGAAAAACAAGAAATCTCGGAGTTGTACGAAAAAACGGTAAAGGTGGAAGTTGTGAACTCTAAAGGCGAAAAAATGGATGTTGATGAGTCCAAAATAAGTATTTTTAAAGAATATAAAAAACCTGTGGCCGAAAGAGAATTGCCGGTTTACATTGTATATAATAAAACCGACAACAGCAAAATTGAATCCTATGTTTTTCCGCTTTATGGAAATGGTTTGTGGGATAACATTTGGGGATATTTGGCCGTTGCCGGAGATTTAGAGACAGTGAAAGGAGTGGTTTTTGACCACAAAGGCGAAACCCCAGGGTTGGGTGCCAGAATTACAGAACCTGCTGTTCAGGCAAGATTTGTAGGCAAAAAAATAGTAAATGCTTCAGGTCAAATCGAAGCTCCTCATTTTCAAAAAGGTGAGGGAAACAATTACGATAATCAACCACTTAAAGTGGATGGCATGAGTGGAGCAACCATTACAGGAAAAGGTGTTAACTCCATGCTTGATAGTTATTTAGAATTGTATAAACCTTTTATTGAAGCGAAAAAGAGATGAGTACAGAAACAATAGAAAAAACAAAAGAGGTAAAAGCAAAAGAGCCTTTTTTAACCAAAAAGGATAGAAAGTTAGTTACAAATCCTCTGGACAGCGATAACCCGATAACGGTGCAAGTATTGGGTGTATGCTCGGCGTTGGCCGTTACGGTGGCTATGAAACCAACCTTGGTAATGGCTCTTGCCGTAACCTTTGTGGTGGTTATGGCAAACGTGGTTATTTCTATGCTCAGAAAAACCATTCCAAACCGAATCCGGATTATTGTGCAATTGGTGGTTGTAGCCTCATTGGTGGCCGTGGTTGACCAAGTGTTGCAAGCGTATGTTTATGATGTTTCAAAACAACTTTCGGTTTTTGTGGGATTGATTATTACAAACTGTATTGTTATGGGGCGTTTGGAAGCATTTGCGTTGGGTAATCCTCCAAAACAATCGGCACTTGATGGCTTGGGTAATAGTATGGGATATGCTTGGATAATTCTTACAATTTCATTTTTTAGAGAATTGTTCGGCAGTGGAAAATTATTTGGAGCCACGGTTTTAAGCAAAGATTGGTATATCCCAAATGGCGTGTTGATGACTCCTGCGGGTGCATGTATCTTGTTGGGTATTTTAATTTGGGTGGTTAGAAGCCGAAACGGAATAGTGGAGGATTAATGATTAAAATGGAGAAACGTGGCTCAAGGCACGTTTAACTCATTTAACAAAAAAGAAAAAGACAAATGGAAAATTTATTACATATATTCATCAAGTCGATATTCATCGACAACATGATTTTCGCCTATTTCTTGGGAATGTGTTCCTACTTGGCGGTTTCCAAAAAATATAAAACAGCCGCAGGATTGGGTATGGCGGTAATTTTCGTGTTAGGTATCACCGTGCCATTAAACTGGTTGGCATACACTTATCTCATAAAAGAAGGGGCTTTAAAGTGGTTGAGTCCTGAGTTGGCAGGTGTTGATTTAGAGGTGTTGAAATTTATCGTGTTCATTGCCATTGTTGCCGCATTTGTTCAGCTTACAGAGATGGCCGTTGAGAAATTCTCACCTTCTTTGTACAACTCTTTAGGTATTTTCTTGCCATTGATAGCTGTAAACTGCTCCATTTTAGGAGCTGCGTTGTTCTTGCCAACACGAGATTATGAATTTGCCGAAGCCACTGTTTTTGGAATAGGTTCGGGAGTAGGTTGGTTTTTGGCCGTAGTTACTTTGGCTGCCATACGCGAGAAAATGGCTTATTCTGATGTACCAAAACCATTAAGAGGTTTGGGTATTACCTTTATTATAGTTGGTCTCATGGCTTTCGGCTTTATGAGTTTTTCAGGGTTTAAACTTCCATTTGGACAATAGACATGATTTTATTAGCAGTTAGCAATTCATCCATTATCAGCCTTTCGGCTGTTGTGTTTACCATCGTAATTATACTGTTGGTTACCATGCTTTTGGTAGCCGCAAAAAGGTTGGTAAAACAGGGTAATGTAAAGATATTAATTAACGGAGAACGTGAGGCAGAAGTAGCTGCCGGAGGTACGCTTCTATCTGCACTTCAAGGGCAAAACTTATTTCTTCCATCAGCTTGCGGCGGTGGTGGCACATGTGCCATGTGCAAGTGCCAGGTGATGGAAGGTGGAGGCGATATTTTGCCTACCGAAACAGGACATATTAAACGCAAGGATCAAAAAGACCATTGGAGATTGGCCTGTCAGGTAAAGGTAAAAGAGGACATGAAAGTGCATATACCTGAAGAGGTATTTGGTATTAAAAAATGGGATTGCGAGGTTATTCGTAATTACAATGTGGCTTCATTTATTAAAGAATTTGTGGTTCAATTGCCTCCCGGCGAAACATTGCATTTTGAGGCCGGAGGGTATATTCAAATAGACGTTCCACCCGTTACGGTTGACTTTAAAACCATTGACATTACAGCACACCCAGAGTTGGTGGCAGAGGGCAGAGACCCAATGGATTTTAAATCAGAGTGGGATAAATATGGTTTGTGGAATTTGAAAATGGTAAATGAAGAACCTATTTTCAGGGCGTATTCTATGGCCAATCACCCAGCAGAGGGCAATATTATTATGCTAAATATTCGTATTGCAACTCCGCCGTGGGATAGAAAAAACAATAAATGGATGGACGTAAATCCTGGAATTTGTTCGAGCTATGTATTTAGTAGAAAACCCGGCGACAAAGTAACTATTTCCGGCCCCTACGGAGAGTTCTTTATTAAGGAAACGGGTGCCGAAATGATTTATGTGGGCGGTGGTGCAGGCATGGCACCGATGCGTTCGCATTTGTTCCATTTGTTTCATACCGTTAAAACAGGTAGAAAGGTAACCTACTGGTATGGTGGTCGTTCTCGACGAGAGTTATTCTACCTCGATCATTTCCGTCAAATAGAAAAAGACTTCCCGAACTTTAAGTTTTTTGTGGTCTTATCTGAACCGTTACCGGAAGATAATTGGAAGCCCAAAACCGATGTAAACGATTCGGTTGGAGATGGATTTACAGGATTTGTGCACCAAGCTGTGATTGACCAATATTTGAGCAAACACGATGCACCAGAAGATATAGAATTTTATTTCTGTGGACCACCAATGATGAATCAAGCGGTTATAAAAATGTGCGATGATTGGGGTGTTCCGCCAGAAAACGTGAGCTTCGACGATTTTGGAGGATAATTTTATTACTTCGAATAAATTTAAAAAGTCCGGCAGAATTGCCGGACTTTTTTTTGTTTGAATTTTTCCGGTCAACATTCACAACCAAACATTTACTACATTTGCTCAATCATGAAAGTAGAAGAACCTATATACGAATATGGAAAGTTAGACCTAAGCGAGTCGTACACCTATTTAGACTACTTAAAATTTAGGTTTAAAGAGCGGGTAGAACTCATTAAAGGAGCTATTTATAAAATGGCACCGGCACCAAATCGTTGGCATCAGGAAACATCCATGAATCTTACTATAAGAGTAGCCAAATCATTTAAAGGAATACCGTGCAAAATGTATGTAGCTCCATTCGATGTTAGGCTGCCCATACCCAACAAAACTAGACCAAATACAGTGGTGCAGCCCGATTTGTGCATCGTTTGCGACCAAACGAAGTTGGATGATGCCGGCTGCAACGGCGTGCCTGATTTGATTGTTGAAATACTTTCCCCGGGCAATACAGAGCATGACTTAACCACTAAATTCAATTTGTACCAAGAAGTGCAACTTCCTGAATACTGGATTGTAAACCCATGGGATAAAACGGTAATTATCTATACATTAAGAGATGAAATATTTATTGGCTCAAAAATATATTCGATAAGCGAAACAGCCGAAAGCCGCATTTTTACTGAACTTAAAGTGGCATTGGAAGATATTTTTGAGGGAGTGGAGTAAATAAGTATTCATAGAGATGCAAGACCAAAGACCTTTGACAGGCCGAAAACTCATAATGGGAAAATCGAATAGTTGTCCCACAATTAATTAAACACACAAAATATGAACAAGAAAAAACATTATTTACTCGCATTCTGCATTTTAATCAGCGGAAACCTATTAGCACAAAATGAAATTGAAAAACCAACTACTGTTTCGATTGATTTTGGAAGTAATTATCGGCATTTGGGTGTACAATTCGACCGAGTTTATAAGCAGCAGGATAAAATTTCTTTTTCCTATGGTTTTGGTGGAACAATGTACAATTCTTTTAGCTGGGGTCGAAAACCTCAGGTTTCAAGTAGTTGGAGATTGCTTTTCTCCAAAAATAGAACTACACATTTTGAGCTTGGTTTCAATGGAGCAATAAGACCAGAAAATCGTATTAATTTGTCCGGTGATATTGGGTTTAGATATCAAAATCTTAGGCAGAATGGTCTGATTATGAGATACTATGTTACACTAATTAGTGTTGACGGTGATGGTTTCGGGGATTCTGATTTTTATCCCGGTTTTTCCATCGGATATACCATCAAATAAACATAAAGTCTTACAAAAATTTATTTCCAACTCCGCCGAATTTTAAGGCGGAGTTTTTTGTTTAATTTCGCAACATGAAACGAATAGTCTTTATTCTGCTTGTTGTTGCTTCTGTTATTTACGTCGGATGCAACGACGAAACAAAACCTGCCGCCAATTGTGAAATTGATGATTTAACGGTGAGCGTAGATAGTTGCACCTCCGACAGCACCTACAGTTTAACCATTAATTTTAAACCTGTAAATGCAACAGGAGATAGTTTTGATATGTACATCCGAAATTCTGTAAAAATGGGTACGTATCACAAAAATGTGTTGCCGGTTACCATTCCAAATTTCAAACGTTCTGGGTTGAGTAATGACTATATAAAAGTTTGCATGAAAGGTGGCGATTGCTGCAAAGCCATTGAGTTTGCCCCACCAAGCTGCGACACAAGCACCGACCCATGCGAAATTTATGACCTCGTGGCGGATGTTGGAGCTTGTACTTCAGATAGCACATATAAACTTACGGTAAATTTTAAAACAAAAAATCCAACCCATAGTTCATTTGATTTGAAGGTGAGAAATGGTGTAAACATTGGCTACTACAAACTTACCACGTTGCCGTTGGTTATTGAAAATTTTAAGCGAAGCGGTTACGATTACGACTTTATCAAGGTTTGTATAAACGACAATGCCGATTGTTGCAAAGCCATCGAATTTAAGCCTCCAACCTGCGAAACTTGCGAAATTTATGACTTGGTTTTGTCCAACGAGGGCTGCACCTCCGACTCCACCTACAAACTAAAAATTGATTTTAAAACCAAAAATCCGGGTAACGCTTATTTTGATGTGTATGTAAGAAATGGGGTAAATATTGGCTATTATAAAATAGCCGATTTGCCTATCATCATCAACAATTTTAAGAAAAGTGGAAAGGACTACGATTTCGTTAAAGTATGCGTTAACGACAAAGCTGATTGTTGTAAAGCCGCTGAAATTTTATCTCCAAGTTGCAAGTAACACGGTTTCTTTTTCCTGTTCTATTTTTGGGTTTGGTAATAGGTTGTACCAAGCAAAAAATTACATACGCTAAAATAGAAGGCAATGCTCTGGGTACAACATACCACATTGTTTATTCCGATAAAATAGAAGGATTGGAGCGGGCTGTAGATTCCATTTTGACTGGATTTAACCACGCTCTATCTACCTATCAAACCAATTCTATGATTACCGCTTTCAACACCAATTCAAACGAAATTTGGAACAATCCCGAAGATTTGAAATTTGCCAAAAATGACATGATACTGTTTGGCAGAATGGTGCAACAATCAAAACTAATTTGGCAACAAACCAATGGAGCTTTCGACCCGGCGGCGGCCAGTTTGTTCGAATATTATAACCAATGCAAAAAGCAAGGTGTTTTGATGGATACTGTAAAAACCAAAAACATATTGCTGCATTGTGGTATGGCTAAAATTTATATTGATGAAAGCGGCTTTCCGTCAAAAATAGATACCTTGACAACACTTAATTTTAATGCCATTGCCAAAGGTTTTTTTGTGGATATATTGGCAGAATACCTCGAAAACGAAGGGGTTGAAAACTATATGGTAGAAGTGGGAGGAGAGGTGCGAACCAAAGGAAAAAACCAACAGCAGCAAGTTTGGCAAATCGGAGTAAACCGTCCGTTAGTTGGGGCTTCGGCCACTGATTATTTTGAGGTAATCGGGCTTGAAACCAATGCCATGGCCACAAGCGGCAATTATCAGAATTTTTATTTTGTAGATAGTGTTTTAATTGGTCATACCATCGACCCCAGAACCGGAAAACCGGTTATTTCTGACCTAAAAAGTGCAACAGTAGTGCATAAAAGTTGTGCAGTGGCCGATGCCTATGCCACAGCTTGTATGGTGTTGGGCTACGAAAAATCAAAACAACTCATCGAACAAAACAACGAACTCTCGGCCTATTTTATAATCGAAAAAAATGGCAAGCTGGAAGGTGTTTTTGTGGATTGAAAAAAAACCTTAGGAATCACAAAAAATAATTGAAAGGATTATTTTTGTTGAAATCATTTATTAAGTCATGATAAAAACGGTCAACTTTTTAACAATTCTTTTATTTACAATTTTTAGTTCATGTTCGCTGTACATGAAAATGAAATACCACACTGCTCAGCCCAAAAATCAAAGCCTAATTGGGCAGAAAAGGTATTTGTTGAAGCATGGAATTGATACAAACTATATGTTCAGTTTGTCAGATTCTTTCATGCAACAATTTGCAATGGCCGAATATCCCCTTTTCCTCCATGATACCGGCGTTTTTCGCCCCATACAGTTACGATCTTTTGATTCGTTGGGCAAAACGGATTACAATTGGTCGATTTGTTATGGATTTGTTGATGACTTTATAAAAAATTGTCAAATTGGAGGAAGATACCCTTTTGATGTGGACTCTACCTTGACACTTCAGGACTTGGGCAAAATGGTAAATGAGCCGCAAAAATTTCAAAAAGAGATTATGGAAGCCGATAATGTCGATTTGTATGTGGTTACTTTTTGGGCAAAATATTTGGGTACACCTGCGGTTTGGACATTACAGTCCGTAGAATCTTTTTCGGATACTTGTCAAAAAAATGTTAGGCACATCAAATTAAATCTGGGCAAATTTTGAAAAATGTTTTAAAGCCTTCATAATGAGAAAAATAACTACATTATTTATTTGCTTGATTGGAGCAATTTTAACCCATGGTCAGTCGGCCAAAAAACTATTTGAAGAAGTAAAAAAGGCAAATACAAGCCTCTCAGACTACGATGATTCAACGATGTATATTCAATATGAGTTTGTGAACCGATTTACTGACGAGAAGACTGAATCGTCAGGAAGTTTTTTGTTTTACCAGAAAAATCATCCATATCTTTTTTTAGGAGCAGATATTTATTCGTTTAAAATCTTCAAGGCCGATTCTGTTTTTATTGTGAATAAAAATGGCGATACCACCAACAGATTTGAACCAACAACTCCTTTCGAATTTGACAAATCAAATCCCAATGGCCTTTATTGGTTGTTAACAAAAATTCCAACCGAAAAAAGGGGAAGTTTTTCAAAAAAAGAATACTCCAAACCGATGCTGGTTTACAACAATAAGGACACTTTTGCCATTGCACGAATAGATAAAAAATGGGGTAATGTACACACTTTCTATTTTACTAAAAGCCACCGAATTTTTAGATATGAAGTAGTCAATGATAATCCGGAAAGACCTGATTCTTCGTGGATATACAACTTTAACTATTTTAAACACAATTGTTTTGATAGCTTAAATCAACGTTTGCACTATGGCGAAACACCAAGGCCTCCTTATCCCCCGATAGACAACCGAAAAGATTCGCTTACCTACAACAAACACGACACCGTTTTTTTGCTCAATGACAGCATACTTACCAATTTTTCGGGTAAATTTATCCTATTTGATTATTGGTATCTTAGCTGTCATCCATGCCTGCAAATGATGCCTTTTATGAATCAACTGCATCAGGAAATAGATACTTCCAAGTTGATAATAATCGGGGTAAATCCGTATGACGACCAAGAGCATATAAATAGATATTTGGAACGGAAAGGATATCATGTGTTGCAGATGAATGCAAAAAAGATGAAACCATTCCATCACATAGACTCATTTCCGACATTAATACTTTTGGATGCGGATTTTAATGAAGTGAAGCAACAGGTAGGTTATGGTGGAACTTTTTCAGACAAGGAAATCCGCCAAATGCTGAAGGAATATGGTTTGATAAGGTAGTTAGTAGAGTAATATGAAAAAATTTAGCCCGCGTTTTTATTTGTACATCGTTCTTTTGATTGGCACCATGGTTGGGGTTTTAATAGAAATTAAGCCAATTCATAGGCCTTTGGCTTTATCAGTTTTGGTAGCGATAATGCTTCTGGTTGTTTATTTTGAGGTTAGAAAAAGAAATGTATGAAATGTCATTCAAATAGGCTAAAAATGAGCTAATATGAATGTTATATCATTCGAAGTGAGCTATTGGGAGTATTTAATTTTTTGAATTTTTTAAAGAAACAAATCATGAAAAATGCTGTGGAAGTCAAAAAGTATGTTCTTCGCAAATCATTTTTGGTCAATCCCATAGTTCGTTTTAATTTTCGCCATTCAAAACGTTTAATATGACAGACACAGCAAAAAATATTGCAGAACGCTTTATGCGATATGTGCAAATAGATACGCAAAGCGACCCATTTAGCACGTCATTTCCATCAACAGATAAACAGAAAAATTTATCCAAATTGTTGGTGGAAGAGCTAAAATACATTGGACTTGTCGATGCACAACTTGATGAACACGGCTATGTTTTTGCTACCATTCCCGGCAATTCGTCTAAAAATAATATTGAAACGGTATGTTTTTGTTCGCATGTTGATACTGCCCCCGATTGCAGTGGAAAGGATGTAAATCCCATTTTGCACAATAATTTTGATGGTAATGATATGGTGCTTCCGGATGATACATCACAAATTATTAGCACGCAAAACCACCCTTATTTAAAAGAGAGAATTGGAGACGATATTATAACTGCTTCGGGCAAAACGTTGCTGGGTGCGGACGATAAAGCTGGAGTAGCCATTATTATGGAGCTGGCAAACTATCTGACACAACATCCGGAAATTATACACGGCAACATACGAATTTTGTTTACTCCTGATGAAGAAGTGGGGCGTGGTGTGGAGAAATTGGATATGAAAAAACTCAATGCCGATGTGGGTTATACACTCGATGGTGGCGAGCGTGGCTCGCTGGAAGGTGATACTTTTTCGGCCAATGCCATGACCGTTACCTTTAGAGGAATAAGTTCGCATCCGGGCTACGCCAAAGGCAAAATGGTAAACAGTATGAAAGTTTTGGCTCACTTTATGAGTCTTTTGCCTACCGAAAATCTTTGTCCGGAAAACACTTCTGGCAATCAAGGTTTTGTGCACCCAACGGGTATAAAAGGTGATTTAGAAACCTCTTCGGTTGATTTTTTAATTCGGGATTTTACCACAGCAAATTTGGAGAAACATCAACAAGTACTCGTCGGTTTGGCTGAGCAGACAATGGCAAAATATCGCGGTGCCAAATATGAATTTGTGGTAAAAGAGCAGTACCGAAATATGCGAGAAGTGCTTAATAAACACCCGCACATTGAGGCAAACGCAGTTGAGGCAATGCAACGGGCAGGAGTGGAGCCACGGCAAGATTTGGTAAGAGGTGGCACTGATGGGTCACGACTTTCGTTTATGGGTTTGCCATGCCCCAATATTTTTACGGGCGAAATGGGTATTCACAGCAAACATGAATATGTGAGCGTTCAGGATATGGAAGCGGCAATGAAAACGCTGGTGGAGTTGGTTCAGATTTACGAAGAAAAGGCCTAAAAAATTAGTTCTCGCTTTTGCAAACCTCGCCGGGTTTGGCACCACAGGTGCTGCAAGTAACGCCTTCTTTGTTCAGCATGGGGTTTTTACCGGCACAGCCCGAACGCATTTCTCCGTTTTTTACCAATAATAGGCGTACGGCCATGCCTAAAATAGCTATTGCCAAAATTCCGAATATTAACATGAGTTTTGCCATTGTCGTGCTTTTTATAAAGCAACAAAGGTAATATGTAATTGTTTAAGGTTTAAGGTTTAGGGTTTGAGGTTTGGGGTTTGGGGTTTGAGGTTTGGGGTTTTCATTCAATATCTAAAGAAACACGAATTAACGCAAGCAAACGAACATTCATCCCCCAAATGGGGGGTTTTATCCAAAACTTTTTCGTTGTAACTTTTTTCGATTAACTTCGTACAAACTTTCAAACAGCACGAATGTTGTAGATAATACTTCTGACGTGATAAAATTTGAAAAATATGAAACGAATAATAGTAAACGCTCGACAAAAAACTTCAATTGTAATTATCTCTTTGTTGCTTTTGGCCAATTTGTTTGCGTTTGGGGTGGCTTCGAAGTTTCTAAAAAAATCTTCTTCACCCGATGTTTCTACTCAGGTTGAAAATACAACTGAGTCTGGCTGGCAAGTATTGGGCTGGGGGGCATCTATTCTCGAATATTTTACTTTCGATCCACAAAACTAAGGGGTTATATGCAGGTTGCCAATTCTGTAGCCTATCGGAAATTTACTCAATACAACCTTCATCATGTGGCATTTTGGGTGGTCTATTTTATATTTTGGGTTCTATTTTACGATTCCAGAATTTCTACACCCAAGGCAATTGTAAATGCTTTTGTAACCATTTCCGTTCACGCACTTACTGTTTATTTCAATATATATTTCCTTTTTAATCAGTTATTTAGGCAAAAGTTATATTTAAGCTATGTAATCAGCCTTTTGCTTACTGTTTTGCTTGCTTCGGTGGTTTGGATACTTGCCCTGTATTCGGCAGACGTTGTAACTCATCAAGGAGATTTAAAGGACCCATGGGAGATACGGATTTTTATAGCCAGTGCTACCAGTATAATTTATACCTTGGCCATTACCATGTCATTAAAAATGGTAAAGCAATGGTATGAACGCGAACGATTAACTGAAAACCTCGAAAGAATTAACATGGAAACAGAGTTGAAATATTTGAAAACTCAAATAAATCCACACTTTTTGTTCAATAGTTTAAACAGTTTGTATGCTCTTACACTTCAAAAATCGGATAGAGCTCCTGAATTGGTACTTCGTTTGTCAGAAATTTTACGATATGTGCTTTACGAAGGTAGTGAGAAGTGGGTTTCTTTAGAAAAGGAGATTAGTTATTTGAAAAGTTATTTAGAGTTGGAAAAGGCTAGAAATGGCGAAAGGCTTAATTTGGAATTTGTTATAAATGGTAATACAGGCGGAAAACAAATTGCTCCCATGATGTTCCTAACTTTTTTGGAGAATAGTTTTAAGCATGGCATCAACCAAAAGGCAGATGGCGGTTTTGTAAGAATTGAAATGAACATAACAGATAATCTGCTCAATTTTAACATACGCAACAGCAAACCCGAAGAAAAAGAGCAACGTTTGAACGGAAAATCTGGGGGAATTGGCCTTGATAACATAAAAAAAAGATTAGAATTGCTCTATCCAAATAAACATAAACTGATAATGGAAGACGATGGAAAAGAATATTGCGTAAACTTAGATTTAATGTTAAATTGATATGAGCAAAATGAAATGTTTGATAGTAGATGATGAGCCGCTGGCCATAGATGTTATAAAAAGTCACATATCACAATCGGTTGATTTGGAGTTGATTGGGAGCTGCAATAATGCTATTCAGGCTTCCGAAATTTTAAAAAGCCAAAAGATTGATTTGATGTTTTTAGATATTCAAATGCCCGAAATTACCGGAATTGATTTCCTAAAATCGCTTGAAAACCCGCCACTTGTGGTTTTTACCACCGCCTATGCAGAATATGCCATTGAGGGTTTTGAACTAAATGCCATTGATTATTTGTTAAAACCCATCTCGAAAGAACGATTTGACAAAGCGATTGCCAAAGCAAATGAATACTTTAAACTAAAACACAGTGATGAAGTGGATAGCACGGAGTTAGAGGATGACCATATTTTTGTAAAAGCCAATCAAAAACTAATAAAAGTGAGTTATGACGACATTTTGTACATAGAGGCCTTTGCTGATTATGTGAAAATATTTATCCCTGAAAAACGAATTGTTACCCTTCAAACGATGAAGAGAATGGAGAAAAAGCTTCCGGAGGATAAATTTTGTAGAATTCACAGATCCTATATTGTTGGGCTGAAACATATTGAATCGTATAATACAACAGAGGTGGAAATAAATCATACCAAATTGCCTATTGGCAAAAACTACAAAGATCAGTTTATGGATTTAATGAAAGATAACAGAGTGTTGTAAGAATTGGAGATATGGATGAACGACTGATTGCTTTTAAGCGATTGCTGGATATTATGGATGATTTGCGGGCTAAATGTCCGTGGGACAAGGAACAAACCATAGCCAGCATACGGCACTTGACTATTGAAGAAACCTACGAATTATCGGATGCCATTCTAAAAAATGATATGAATGAAATTGCCAAAGAACTTGGCGATTTGGCCTTGCACATTGTTTTTTATTCAAAAATTGCTTCCGAAACGAATGAATTTGATATAACCACTGTGTTGAACGGCATCTGCGAGAAATTGATTCGCCGGCATCCGCATATTTATGGCAATGTGGTGGCCTATGATGCAGCAACTGTTAAACAAAATTGGGAACAGATAAAACAAAAGGAAAGCAAGGGAGAAAAATCTGTTCTTGATGGTGTGCCCAACTCAATGCCCAGTTTGGTGAAGGCTCTTCGAATGCAGGAAAAAGCAGCCCAAGTTGGTTTTGACTGGCCAAATAAAAATCTGGTTTGGGACAAAGTGGAGGAGGAGTTAAACGAATTTAAGCAAGCCACCGCCAACGAAAAAAGTGACGAATTTGGAGACTTACTTTTTAGTTTGGTAAACTATGCCCGTTGGCAAAATATCAATCCGGATGATGCATTAGAGTCAACCAATAAAAAATTTAAGCACCGATTTGAAGCCATCGAAAATTACGCAAAGCACAACAACTTGCAACTAAAGCAAATGACTTTGGAACAGATGGAGGAGGTTTGGCAAAAAGCCAAATAGGAAAATTCTAAGATTTTATTCCAAATTGAAAGCCGTGCGGATAATCATTTTTCCATCGCTCCAAATTTCAGCAACATGATTTCCAGCCTTAAAGGCTTCATCTTGTTTGTATTTCATTTTGAATTTTTGAGAAGTTCCATCGTAGTTGAAATTTAATTTCTCAGTAAACAAACCATCCGAATCGGCCAAAACGCTATTATCTGCACCAAGCACTTCTCCTTTTGTTCCAACAATACGAAGCAAAAGCTCTTTTTCTCCTTCCTTAATTAATGGCGATTCGAGAATGGTAAAACTTACTTCAATCTGATCTACTTTAGAACTTTTGGTGGTAGGCTCTAAACCTTTCTTACGCTGTTGTTGTGGCACCGCTTTTAAATCAGATATCTTAAAAGTGGCTTGAGAAATTTTATCCTCAAGTTCACGATTTGTCTTTTCGGCATTATTCTTTTGCTCCTCAAGAGCTTTGTTTTGCTCTTTTGCTAATTCTATTTCTTTTCCGCTGTCCGCTATTGTTTGGTCAAGTTTTACCTGATATTCTACCAATTCTTTTTTCAACTTTTCATTTTCCTCACGAAGTTTTAACAAAGCACGTGGGTCGCCGTTAGACTGCGATAAAAGTTGTCGAACTCTTAGTTTTAATTGGTCAATCTCCTTGTCTTTTTCAGACATAGTAATATTGTTGTTTTCAGCATTTTGTTTTAATATGTCATACTCAAGCAGAAGTTTGTCATATTCTTCCTGCAAAGAGTCTTTTGAAAAACTCGTTTTTTCTATAACTTCCAAAAGGCGTTTATTTTCCTCTTTTAAGCTAACACCGTTTTTGAAGTTGCTTTTATAATAATTGTATGCCAAATAAGCATTGGCAAGAAGTGATAGAATCAGTAAAATCAACAATAATGGCGATCTCTTTCTATCTTCGTTTTCTGTAGAAAAATTGTAGTTTTCGTTTTCGATTTCTGACATAAATAGAATTTTGTAGTGCAATGATAATGAATATGCTAAAAACAAAAAACTCGACCAAAGTTATTTGATCGAGTTTTGTATAAAACGAATTTAAAAAAACTATCGTTTGTCGTATTTTTTCCAGTCAATCTTGCCCATAAACTCCTCTTCCAAGCAAGTCCAAGTTGTTCTATTTCTCCAAAAACCTCTTCCGTAGGCAAACCGAGCTTTTTCCCAACTATGGTATTTATCGTAATAAAATTTAAGACAGTGAATGCCGACAATCAAGTAGTTTTCTCGTGTTTTGCCACCTTCCAGTTCTAAAAAATTATACCAATGGTTAAATGTTTCGTCAATAACCTGCAAATCGCCATAATCAGAGCCACCGGAAATGGACTTGATGCAACGCCATCCGCTCTCATTTTGCCCAATTTCTCTTACCAATTCAGCCGGAATATTCAAAGAATGACAAATAGAATCTGACATTTCGAGAATTAAATCTCGCTCTGATTTCACTTTTTTCAAAAATTTTTCTGAAAATGCTTTGTTATTTGTTTGGTCATCATTAGCTTTACCGCTGTTTCTCGTGGTAAAGGCCAAAAGTACCGTTACCGAAAGGAACAAAAGGTACGTCGGGATTTTTCCTATTTTAAACTTCATTAAACCATTTAATTTAGTACGTCGTCTCGAAATAAGCGGCAA
This sequence comes from Flavobacteriales bacterium, assembly GCA_020635395.1. Classification (NCBI taxonomy): domain Bacteria; kingdom Pseudomonadati; phylum Bacteroidota; class Flavobacteriia; order Flavobacteriales; species Flavobacteriales bacterium. Next base: position 161,646 of record JACJZV010000003.1, on the reverse strand, counting down.
TTATCGCCTTTTATTTTAAAAAAATCAAATTTATTAACAACCAATTGTCTGATAAATGCCTGATTTTAGTAACATTTTAGCCACATTTATTTTAAAGTAGAGTTCTATTCAAAGATTTTTGAACCTATACGAACCATGGTGCTACCTTGTTCAATGGCAATTTTGTAATCGCTACTCATACCCATGCTTAACTCATTAAATATTTCATTATTAGGCATTTGTGGTTTTATTTCGTCAAAAAGAGATTTTAAGGTTTTAAATTCTTGAGTTATTTGTTCAATGCTATTTGTATTGGTGGCCATGGTCATCAAACCCAAAATGTTTACATAATTATATAAGGAAAGTTGATGGCTTTGAATGATGATTCTCAATTCTTCCGGAGCAAACCCAAACTTGGTTTCCTCTTGTGCGATATGAATTTGTAACAGAATGTTAGTTTTAATTCCGTTTATTTCGGACTGTCGGTTTATTTCTTCCAACAATTTGAGACTATCAACCGAGTGTACTAAATCCACCTTTCCAACAATTGATTTGACTTTATTGGTTTGAAGGTGGCCAATAAGGTGCCAACTAATATCTTGCGGGAGTTCAGCTTTTTTCTTTAATAATTCCTGAACTCGGTTTTCCGCAAATATTCGTTGACCAGTTTTATACAGTTCTGTCAATTCTGCAAAGCTTCTGAATTTTGAAACAGCAACAAGTTTGCAATTTCTTAGCTCTTTCTTTATCGAATCAATGTTTTCTTTAATCATTGTTCTGTATTTATTCTGAAATCGGTTCAAAATTAGCCGTTGTTAATGTGTTATTTTGCATTCTATTTTACTGAAATGTATTTTAAGTTTATAAAAGTGTTGTTTTTGGTTTTGATTTTGGGGGCTTGCAAAAAAGGCTTTTCGCCCGTGCCCTCAAAAGTGATTAAACCATCAAAATTTACGGATATAATGGTGGATTTGCGTTTGGCTGAGTCTAACATGAAACAATTGAACCAAAATCATTATCGATACAACAATTTAATAGATAGCAGCTACCAGTTGGTTTATTATTTGCACAATGTTACCGCTGATAAATACGAGGAAAGCCTCCAGTTCTATATCGATCATCCGGAATGGATGGAGAAAATTTCCAACGAAGTAACTGAAAAACTCAATCAACTTACCGAATGATTTTTCCGGAAGATATAGAAGAAAAAATTGGCTTTTCGGATATAAGATCCTTAATTTTAAATGGTTGTAGAACAATCAATGGAAAGAAATTAGCCAAAAAAATGGCCTTTTCCAATAATTTTAGCGTTGTCCAAATTTGGTTAAAGCAAGTTGCAGAGTTCAAAAATTTGATTGAAAACGGAAGTCAACCAAAACTTTCGGCCACAGAAATAGGAACTCAAATAGAAAAGTTGTCTGTAAAACACTCGGTGCTAACAGTTGACGACATCTTGGAAATTCGTTCGTTGGCATTGGATGTGGTTGAACTCATTGATTTTTTTCAAACAACAAAATTGGAAGTGGTTGAGCTTAAAAAACTCATTGAGGGGATGCAGCCCCCCGAAGAACTTGTGCAAAGTATCAACAGAGTGTTTGACGATTTTGGTAATTGGCATAAAAATGCTACACCCCGATTAAGTGAACTTTTGGACGAAATTGAGGTACATCAAAAGGTAGCCCTGAGTACAGTAAAAAGAATCTATAGTCAGGCACTGGCCAAACTTTGGGTGGCAGACACAGAGGTTACCATTAAAAATGGCCGTTATGTTTTACCTGTTTTTGCCGAACACAAAAGAAAAATGAATGGAATTATTCATGATGAGTCGGGCGGGGGAAAAATATTGTATGTAGAACCCATCGAAGTGATGGAAGCCTCCAATCAACTCAAAGAATTGGAGTTGGAACGCGATAGAGAAATTCACAAAATTCTCCTGGCTTTAACCAAAGAAATTCAATTTTATTTATCTGATTTAAAGTTGTTTAGCACCAAAATCGGAATTTTTGATTTTATACGCTCGAAAGCCCAATTGGCCACAAAAATAAATGCCACATTGCCCCAACTAAAATCACAAACCGACTGCGAAATTAAAGATATGTATCATCCGGTTTTACTTTTGGCTCACAATGCCAAAAACAAAGAAACCATACCAATGAGTGTTGGATTTAGCCAAAATAACCGTTTAATCATTGTTAGTGGGCCAAATGCAGGCGGCAAATCCGTGTCGATTAAAACACTTGCACTCAATCAATATATGCTGCAATTGGGCGTATTGCCGAGTTGTTCAGAGCAATCCGTTTTTGGTTTTTTCAAGAATATTATGGTTGATATTGGCGACAATCAATCCATTGACAATGATTTGAGCTCATACAGCAGCCATTTGTCGGCCATGAAATTGTTTTTGGAAAAAGGGAACAACCAAAGCCTAATTTTTATTGATGAAATTGGAAGCGGAACCGACCCCAATTTTGGAGGGGCAATGGCCGAAGCAATTCTGATTGAGCTGAATAGAAAAAGCGTTTATGGTATGGTAACTACGCATTTTGGTAATGTAAAAAACCTTGCTGAGAAACAGGAGGGAATGGAAAATGCCAGTATGTTGTATGATACCAAAAACCTGAAACCGCTTTATCAATTTATGATGGGCAAGCCTGGCAGCTCGTTTGCTTTGGAGGTAGCCCAAAATATTGGCATCAATAAAAAAATTATTGATGCTGCCCGAAAACGATCGAATATTAAACAACAAAAAACTGACGAGTTGCTTGCCACTCTTGAGATTGAGCGAAAAGAGTTGCATGAGCAAAAACTACTATTGGATAGAGAAATTGAATATTTATCATCGGTAAAAGAAGAATATCAAAGCCTGAAAAAATCCGTAGAAAGCACCAAAAAAGATATTATAAAAGAGGCTCAACAAAAGGCCCTGCAATTGCTCGAAAATGCAAATTCAAATATTGAATCAACCATTAAAACCATTGTTGAATCGAATGCAGACAAGGGCAAAACCAAATATGCACGAGAGGGTTTGGAAAGGGCAAAGAGCGGTTTGAAAAAGGAACTTGGGTTAGTTTCTGAAAGACCCAAAATGAAGGAAAAACCTACATTGCAAGTTGGTTCTTTTGTTAAAATTCCTAACTCCAACATGACAGGAGAGGTGGTGGAATTGCGTAAAAATAAGGCCATGGTGGTGGCAGGCATTATCAAATCGAGCTACAATATTGCTGATTTGGTGGTTTTGCCCAAACCCAAAGAAAAACAAAAACAAAAAGTCAGCATTGGTTTTGTTCATAGGCAACAGCATTTTTCGATGGAAAAAGATGTGCGTGGTTTGCGACCCGAGGAGGCGATTAAAGAAATTGACCAATGGATTGATGATGCAATAATTATTGGTATCCAAAATTTAAGACTGATTCATGGCAAGGGTAATGGGGTTTTGAAAAAAATAATCCATGATTATTATAGAGGAAGAAATTACATCAAACGTATTGTTTATGAGGATGTAAGGCTTGGCGGAGAGGGTGTTAGTTTAATAGAATTGAATTGAAAAGTATTTTTGAAATAGGTGATAAAAAGGCATTTGAAAAATTGGTAACAACTGCTGATGTTGCTCAATTTGAGGCAGGGATGGTGCATCCTTTTTATGCAACTTTTGCACTGGGCCGCGATGCAGAATGGGCAGGTAGATTGTTTGTTCTGGAAATGTTGGAAAAAGACGAAGAGGGAATTGGCACATTTTTAACCATTGAACATAAATCTCCGGCTTTGGTGGGACAAACCGTTAGAATAACAGCCGAAATTTATGAATTGGTTGGTAATAGTATAAACTGCAAATTTGAAGCTGCGGTGGGCAATCGGTTAATTGCAACAGGCACCACTGGACAAAAAATTTTGAAAAAAGAGTTGGTTAAAATCATCGAACAGAAAGCAAATGGCTAAAATGCAAAAAGAAATACGAATAAAGAATCGAAAGGCTCATTTTGAGTATTTTGTTGAGCAAGAATTTACTGCCGGAATTATGCTAACAGGGGCCGAGGTGAAATCTGTTCGCGAGGGTAAAGCCTCCATTTCTGAGGCTTATTGCTATTTGTCTGCCACAGGAATTATGGTAAAAGGGATGCACATTGCCGAATTTAAAAATGCCGGATACCTGGCTCAAGAACCGCACAGAGAGCGGCAATTATTACTAAATAAAACGGAGCTTAAAAAGCTGAATACCAAGCTAAAAGATCAGGGTTATACCATTATTCCTTTAGAATTATTTTTTGCTGAATCGGGCTATGCCAAGCTGTTAATTGGGTTGTGTAGAGGTAAGAAAAACTTTGATAAACGGGAAGATTTAAAGTCGAAAGACTTAAAGAGAGAGTTGGAAAGGTTTGGCTAAAAGTTTTGGGAGAATTTTGCTCCAGCCATGAGCCAAAATGATGAAATTGCCCAACACATAAACCTGAACGGGTGGATAGTATAAAACAACCGGAGCGGACATTAGCAATATGAATATCAGGTGGTTATAAAGTTTGAAATATAGAAATGCCGCAATTGATAGTATTCCTAAAATAAACGAAATCAATCGAGGCAATAAACCAAAATCGTTCAAATAACCAACACTAAATGAGTTGATTATATTCAAAAAAGCATTTCTAAAAAATCGGTATGGCTGGGCTTTAAACTCATTTTGAACTTCGATAAAAAGCAAATTCGACATTTGGTTTTGTATGGTATCGTTGTAATAATTTCCGGAAATGTTGGCAGAATTCATCTCTTTACCTGTTTTTGCTTCGAAAAAAACCAATGCTTCTGCGTCTTCCATTGTGTTAAGTATGTCATTGTCGTAAGCTCCCATGCCTAAAAAGGCGGTGTATCTAAAATTTTTGTGAGATTGTGAATAGGTAAGAAAGAAAACAATTACAAAGGTTAGTGCAATGGGAAGAAACTTTTTGAATCTTTGAATTTGGTAAATAAGATAAAGACTAAAAAATGTTGCCAAAGCCGCTGTTTGCCTCAAATTGGTGGCCCAAGCAATAAGCATGACAAAAAACAAAAGCTGAAGGGTGGTTAGTTTTTGGTTGGAAAGCATCAAAAAAACGAATGAAACCAAAATCAAACCAAAATAGTAATATGGAAACGAAACAAAATAAATAATAAAAGGATTTGCGGCGTAAAGTGCTATAAATAAGTATTTTGAAATGAAATTATCAAAAAGAGAAAGTATAAAAATGGACATTATTAAATGCAAAATCATTTGAAACCAAACTAATTTTTGGTCGGTTTCCGATTCCCAAAATATAAGTTTTGAAGCAGCAACAAAAAAGATAAAAGCTACATTGTTGTGATGATACGTTTTGGTTTGTTGGGTTGAATTTTTTGGGTACAAAGTCTTCCCATCCACATAATCTTGAACGGAATTGGCATCAATTTGAAAACGAGTATTAAAGTTGGTAAAATAGTTACGGTCAAAGTGAATATTTTGATAACCCGAATGAAACGCTCCCAAAAATTGAGGTGGCATTTTGTTGGGATTTTTAAATGAAAAAAAGCTCAAAAAGCCCAACGCAACTGTCAGAAAATAAATGAAATAGCTGTTTTTAAATAAAGTTGTCATTTATTTGAAATAACAAAATCATACCATTTCTTGAGAACCACATCCGGATGCCAATGTTGCATTGCCCAATTGAAGCCAGTTTCTCCAATTTGTCGAGCCTCAGTTGTGTTTTCCTTAACCCAAATTATCGCATCCAGAAGCTGCTTTTCATTTTCAGGTTCTATTAAAATTAGCTCCTTTTTGTGTGCAAATAAATCAGGTATCTCTGATGATTTTGAGGCAATAATGGGTTTTTTGGTCATAAAATATTCGGTAAATTTAGAGGGGAAACCATAATCGGAATAGTCATTTTTTTCTCGAATAGCAATCAATACATCACATTTGCTTAGTTCTGAAACAATTTGATGATTTTCAATTTCTCCGAACAAAACAATGTTTTCATTCTTAAAGGTAACATTTCGTACACCGCCTACTAAATGAAGTTTTGAACTGGGAATTTGTTTTTGAAGTTTCTGGAAAACGTTTATTAATCGCTGAGTGTCGTCTTTTTTTGCAAAAGTTCCAAAATATCCAATGGTAAAATCTTGATTGTTAGTTGTTTGTGATTGTATATTTTGAAGAGCATGGTATGGAATAAAAGCTCCAATTTTGAACACTTTCTTAACCTTTGTTTGGTAATATGAAGCTAATTTAGAACTAATAACCATCAGTTTATTTGTGAAAAATGGTGAAATCAATTCATCCAGTTTATAAAGTATATGATTTACGTAGTCCTTTTTGTTTTCCAAAGGTTTTATAGAGTCCAGTTCGGTTTTTTCAATTACAAGTTCAATCCTCCGAATTTTGCAGACCAAGTAAAGACCAAAAAACAAAAAGTTGGGAGAATAAACATAAACGCATTTTGGTCTGGAACCCCAAAGCAATCTTAGGCTAAAATAAAACGGGAACTTATTAACTTTCCATCGAAATGAACTGTTTTCAATGTTAGATTTCTTCAAAAAACAAAAGCAAGGCATTAAACCTTGCTTTTGTATATAATCGTAATATCCAAGCAGTCTTGGGTTGCTACCTTTAGTTATGCAGTCGGCATAAGAAACAAGCCAAATATTTGACATTCAATTTATTGAGCAGCCTGATAGATTCGTTCGATAATATCAACTACTTTCAAACCTTCTAAGGCATTGGCTGTAATGGTATCTTTTCCGTTAAGCGTATTTACCACATTTTCAATTACATAATGATGGTTGGCGGCACTTCCCTTAAATGGGCCATAATCGTTAGGCGGATTAGTAGGAGGGAGGTCTGGTTTGGCATAGCCCTCGATGTGACAGTATTCAATTTCATTCATATATTGGCCACCGATTTTTAGGCTTCCTTTTGAACCCACAACTGTAATAGAACTTTCCATATTGGTATCCCAAACACTTGTAGAAAAATTAATACATCCCAAACCACCATTGATAAATTCAAATATGGAATTTCCACTGTCGTGAAATTCTGTATTATGCTGATGATTAAAGTTTTGCAAGTTGGTTTTTATATTTTTAATATCTCCAAACACCCAAAACATAATATCGATAAAATGACTAAATTGAGTGAATAACACACCGCCGTCCAAATTTTTCGTTCCCTTCCAGCCACCAGATTTATAGTAACGATCATCTCTGTTCCAATAGCAATTGAGTTGAACCATATACACATCGCCAATAATTTTTTGCTCAACCACTTCTTTCAGCCACTTGCTTGGCGGGCTATATCTGTTTTGTTTAACTACAAAAACTTGTCTGTTTACATTTAGTGCTTTGTGAACAAGCTGCTCGCATGCAACTTTAGATATTCCCATGGGTTTTTCAATAATAACATGATTTTTATGATTTAATGCGGTTTCAGCCAATTCAATATGAGTGCCATTTGGTGTGGCAATTACCAACACATCCAAATCTGTTTGTGATAAATAGAACTCATTAATATTTTCAAAGAATGGTATGGAAGTTGGATATAATTCATTGTCTGTGACCGATTTATCCGTGTCAATAATTGCCACCAATTCCGTGTTTTCAAAGTTTTGAATAATCACAGAATGGCGTTTGCCAATGTGGCCAAATCCACAAATAGCAAATTTTATTTTAGTCATTTCGAGATAAAAACTTAAGTTGCCCTAAATAATGTTTAACAATTACATATACCATTATTAAAACTATTAGACAAACAAAGAACAGCATACTTCCATTTTCCTCGGAATTGAAATACAAGGTGTTAATGATAATTTGAAGTACTGCATAAGTTAAGGCCACTTTATGATGTCCCCAACCTCTAATATGCACCAAATCTTGATATAAATGATTTCGGTGTGCTTCAAATATGTTTTCTCTTCGCAACAATCGGATAAATATTGTTCCAACACTGTCAACCCCATAAACCACGACCAAGGACAAAACCGACCATCCTTTTTCATTAATACCTAAATTTATTAGGGTTAATACTACCAACAAACCAAGGGAAACGCTGCCGGAATCTCCCAAAAATGCAAGTGCTTGATTTCGATAATTGAAAAAGCCGAATGAAACTAAAAAGATAAGGGCAACACAAAGACCATATTCCAAAGGTGTAAGTCTGTCGAATTCAATCCAATTGGTATATCTATTAAACAAAACTGATACAATAAAAACGATGATGTAATATCCGGTAATGCCATTTATTCCATCCATAAAGTTAATGGTATTGATAATTCCAACACCCACCAAAATTACAGGCAATAACCAAAATGGGGCTATCTCTGAATTTGTATAGTATTGAAAACCAGCAAGAATTAGAGAAAAAATGTATAAAGTTAAACGGATATTTGATTTGATTGTAAATCGGTCGTCTAAATAACCAATAATACCTGCAACTTGAAGCCCCAAGAATAAATTCCAATTTGTTGGAAATATGAAATAAAGTGGAAATAACAAAACACAAAACACAATGCCCATGCCTCGCACAGGAGTGTGTGTATGTGAGCTACGCTCGTTTGGCCTGTCAATAATTTGTTTCTTTTTTGCCCAAACATAGTACGCATAGCAAAGCAAAAAAGAAGAAAAAATGATGAGGAGTAAGATATACATTAATTTATTCGAAAGGTTTTTTCAAAGGATTCTTTGGTTTCATAGGGCATTTTATTCCAATTCAATGCCTTTAACAATTTCATATTATCAACCTCCAAACTTCCCAAAACCTTATCAAGTATGTTTTTTACTTTGTTGGGGGATATGCTTCTAACAAACCGAATCAAGCCATTGGGAATACTCACAAGATGGGGTTTTTTATTAATCCCATTTCCGATATATTGAAGCATTTGTGTGGTGGAAATTGGTGAATCGTCCGAAATAAAATAAGTTCCTGATTCGCCTTGGTTGTCAATAAGTTTTTTTATGCAAAAGGTTAAATTTTTTACATACAAAACCGAACGCTTATTGTCCCATTTCCCAAAAGGGTAGGGGATACCTTTATTTACAATAGTTTCCAAAGCTTTTAAATTCCCTTTTTGCCCTTTTCCATAAATCATTACCGGTCTTAGTATAATTTTTGTACCATTGAAATTAGATTTTTCGATGGCTCTTTCGGCCGCAAGTTTCGACCTACCGTAAACACCTTTGGCTGTACTTTTTGAGTCTTCATCTAATACATCATCAGAAGTTGAGTCAACCACGGCTTTTACACTGCTTAAGTATATAAAAGTTCTTACCTGCCAACGTGTGCAATGAGAGAGCAGTTTTTTTGTAAGTCCTTCATTTACATCAAAATAGTCTTGTTCATCACGTTTATTTTGCGTATCATGAGCAAGACCCGCAAGATGTATTACGGCATCAAATGTGCGATTAATTTTATCTAACTCATCCCAACTAAACACTTCGTCTACACCATCTATCGCTTTAACTGAAGAACTTAACGCAAATACATTTTGTGAAGAAAATTCTTCAAGAACATGTTTGCCCACAAAACCCGTAGCTCCTGTGATGAGGATGTTTTTTTTCAAAATTATCTCCTTAAAAATTCCAAAATCCTACTCGGATATTTCGAGTATATTTTCAAGTAATTAGTGGGATAATTATTTGATTTACAAATTTCTAAAATTTCTTTATTAATCAAAAAATTAGATTTCAATCCATCGGTACTTGCTCCACCCAACCGCATACAAGTGGTTGTTATTGGAACATATTTCAACTCAAATGATTTATCTAACGCTACCCTTAATATTTGGTCGTAATCAGCTGCTATTTTGTACTTTATGTTAAATGGATATTTGGTATAAATTTCTTTTTTAGCAAAAAATGAAGGATGAGCTGGCATTTTACCAATTTTCATTTTTTCCAACTTCCAATTTTTTGATGAATACCGACGAATAATTTTTTGATCATCGTTTACAAACACGATGTCTCCATAAATGGCATCTATTTCAGGGTATTTGAGAAAGGCGTCAGCAATTTTTTCAACCACCTCATTATCAAAGAAATAATCATCAGAATGCAACAAACCTAACACATCTCCTGATGCCTTGGAATATCCTTTGTTCAGTGCATCATATATTCCTTTGTCGGGTTCAGAAATAAAAAAAGCTACATGTGGGTAGCTTTTAATTATATTTTGAGTTCCATCCTTCGAATTTCCATCAATTACAATATGTTCAATGTTTGGATAAGTCTGCTTGCATACACTTTCCAACGTATCCTTAATTGTTTTTGACGAGTTGTATGTTGCAGTAATTATGGAGATTTTCATTTTAGTCATTTTGTCGATCAGACAGTTGGTCAATTTGTCGTTTAGTCAATTAGTCAATTGGTTAGTTCGTCAATTAGTCAATTAGTCAGTTAGTTTGTTAGCTTAATTGGCTAAATCGTCAAACTGACTAAGTGACTAATTGACTATATAGTCAAATTGTTTAACCTGACTTTAACAAACTACGCTGATACTTGATTAAGCCATTTAACATTTTCGATATTTCTATTGATTTCTTTCTTAATCTTTCAAATTCTTCGTCGGAAATTCTTTCCAATTCAAATAATATTTTCAGTAAAGTTATTACTTCGAAAATCGATCCACGCGAGTAATATAAAAACTGGAGAAATTCTTTTTTCGAGTTTCTACCTTTGCCTTCGGCAATGTTCATTGCAATTGAAGTTGAAGCACTTTCTAATTGTTCAACAAGTCTGAATGATTTAGAGTTAACTTTAAGTTTTTCAGAAAATTGAATTACTTCTTTTGAAAACTCAACTGCTTTTTGCCATACTTCTAAATTTTCAAAATCGAAATAACTTTCCATGATTTTTTTACGTCAGTTAGTCAGTTGGTCAGTTAGACTAATCGTCTAACTGTCTAAATCGTCTAACTGTCTAAATTGTCCAACTGTCTAAACCGTCCAACTGTCTGAATCGTCCAACTGTCTGAATCGTCAAACCGTCTACTTATCTTTCTACAACACAATTTTCTAAAACCAACACGTCCATGCTGGTACGTAAATAACAATCTAAGGCATGTTCTGGAGAATTTACAATTGGTTCATTCTCATTAAATGAAGTATTTAATAAAATGGGTACTCCCGTTTTTTTTCTAAAAGCTTCAATGAGTCCGTAATACCTTAACGACACTTCTTTATCAACACTTTGCAACCGACCGGTTCCATCTGCATGAGTAACGGCTGGGATTTTTTCTTGCATTTCTTTTTTTATCGGAAATACTTTTTCCATAAATGGAACAGTTTCATTTACCTCAAACCAATCTCCAACATATTCTTTTAAAATTGATGGGGCAAAAGGTCTAAAACTCTCTCTTCGCTTGATTTTAGCATTGAGCAAATCCTTAGCATCATTACGTCGAGGGTCTGCTAAAATGCTTCTTGCACCCAATGCCCTTGGCCCAAATTCTGCTCTTCCATTAAAAAAGCCAATGACTCCTGAATCAATTAATCGGTCAGATACATAATCAAATAACGCCTCATCTTCCATCTTTTTATACTCGATATTTCGTGACTTTAAGTAAGCCTCAATTTCGTCATTGCTAAACTTACTGCCTGTATAAGCAGAATAAACTGCTTGGCCTCTTGGCTGATTTAACGTATGGTTGTATGCATATAAAGCCGCACCCATACTAATACCTGCGTCATGACCAGCCGATGGAATATATACATTTTTGAATGGTGTATTTCGAGTAATTTTTCCGTTAGCTACTGAGTTTTGAGCTACCCCACCCGCGATAGAAATATTTTCTAATCCTGTCTTTTTGTGTAAATGAGTGAGGATATGAAAAACTAATTCTTCGGTAATTCGTTGGGCACTGCTCGCCATATCTTTATGGTATTGGGTAAGTTCTTCCCCTTTTTCTCTAACTTTTCCAAGTTTTTCTACCATATAATCAGATGGTAGATGAGCCACGTTTGGTATATGGTCGTCACCATAATTAATAATACCTAACAAGTTCTTGGTAAAGTATTTTAGATTGAGTTCAAAAAGTCCATTTTCTTTGAAAATCAAAATATCTCTGAGTTTATCAACATATTTTGGCGAACCATAAGGAGCTAATCCCATTACCTTATATTCATCGCCATAATATGGGAAACCCAATAGTTGCGTAATGGCCGTATAGAAAATTCCAACTGAATGTGGAAAATCGACTGAATCAAAAACTTCAATTTTATTTCCTTTACCCACTCCAATCATCGTGGTGCTAAAATCTCCAGAACCATCTATCGAAAGCAGTGCACTTTCATTAAAAGGTGAAGCAAAAAAAGCAGAGGCTAAATGACTTCTGTGGTGTTCAACCTGATGTATTTTTGATTGAATATCAGACTTAGAAACACTTCCATCAATCTTAAATAACTCATCTTCGATACTCATTACCTTACTGGCATTTTTAATCCGTTCGCCAATGGCTTTTAAACTGCTTCCGGGATATTTAGCCAAATATTGAATTTTTTTCATTCGTTTAGCCTTTGGATCACGACCAATGGCTATATGGTCTAATTCGGATAAGGAAATCCCAGCTTCCTTTAAACAAAATTCAACGGCTTTGGTAGGGAAGCCAGCCCAATGCTTCACTCTTGTAAAGCGTTCTTCTTCTGTTGCGGCTATCATTACCCCATCTTTAAAAATGGCTGCTGACGAATCAGCATGGTAAGCATTTATTCCTAAAATGTACATTTATTAACTATTTATCAAATTGTTATAAATTGGTGTGATTATTTCTTTATATCTTTCAAACGAAAATTGTTCTGCCAACGCTTTAGCTTGCTTTTTTCGTTCAATTAAATACTTGGTGTCGGTAATAAGACGGGTGATTTCGCTACTTAAACTATCCAAATTACCAGGTTCAATCAGATTTGTTATTCCTGAAAAAAACTCGCTGTTAGCACCCACATTTGTAGTCACTATGGCATTGCCAGCTTCCAAAGCATCTAAAATAGTAAGCGGCATTCCCTCACCATAACTTGGAAGAACCATTACATCAGCTGATTCCATTATTTCGGATTTTTTAGGTTCTTCAACATAACCATGAAAAATAACTTTGTCATCGATTTTGTTTTGAATGATTTGGGTCATTATATCAGCTCGAAAAGAATCATCAATAAAGTTTCCTGCAACATGCAAAATCCAATTTTTTTGGTTCAGTGTGGCAAGAACTTTTATTAAATCTTCAAAACCTTTATGACGAGTAATTGCCCCAATAAATATAAGTTTAATTAATGCACCATGTGCAATTGATTGAGCAGCAACTTGCTGGGTATGAAAATTTTGTATAGATTGAATTTTGGATGAATCAATTCCCAAACCAACCAAATGAGATTTTACCTTTTCGCTCAAAACTAAAATTTTGTCTGCTCCTTTGTCCAAAAGTTTTAGCTGAAACTTAACTAATCTGCGTGAAGCATAAAATTCATTGGGTTCGGCATAATGAATGTGAATTATATTTTTTGTTTGAAAAAGTTTTTTATAAAGATATGCCGACAGATATTCTTTGAGCTGGGATAGTTGAATGGAGGTGTGAATGTGTAGAATCTTTAAATTTCTTTTCCTGATAATTTTAAATGATCGAAATAGGAAAATCAAGTAATTAAAAATATTTGACACATTGAGTTTTCCTGTACTTTTATCACCTCTGTTGATATGACATGTGTTAATGAATTGAAAATCAATATTGTCTGATTCCCATTTATCCATATGGTTTAATACATTTTGCGAAAAAACTGTAATCCCACCTTTATATCTACCCTCAGGAATTGGAGCAATAAATCCTATGGTTGTAGGTTTAGTAAAAAGTCTCGTATAATTCTCCTTAAAATTTTGATTTTCAAGAAATTCCAGTGCGTAGTTTCGAGCACTTTCACTCCAAATATTGAACTCCTGTTCGCCCATTGAAGCAAAATATTCTATTGCAGTTACAAATGCTTCAGGTTCGGCCAATGATAAATCAAACCCCACTTTTTTAGGTGCTAAATCTCTCCAAGGCGTTTGATCAGAAATAATAACGGGCAAACCAGCCGATAAAGCCTCAAAAATAGAATGGCCAAAGTTTTCTCCTTGAGTGGGGAGAATATAAACGTGATACTTCTTGAGCGTGTCAAATACCTCATCAAATTTTAAGTCACCAAGAAATTGAACGTGGTTTTTCTGTGAAGTTTTGTTTATCAGATCTTTAAGTTCACTTTTATAATTGCTTTCTTCAGGGCCATATATGTCTAAACTTATTTTTAAATTAGAATCACTTTTAAGGATTACCTCCAATGCAGCCTTAAGATTTTTTTTTGCACTAATTCTAGCCACATAAATTAGCTTTAATTCGGTCTTTTCTTTTTTTGTGTCTTTTTTAAAATCTGAATTTGGAACACTTGGAATGTTAGATATTACTTGAATTCTGTTTTCTGGAACACCAAGATAAATCATACAATCTCGTTTTTCTTGGGCATCAGTGGCATGTATCCAGATATTTTTATAAATACCAAAGAATTTTAAGATTTTAATAACCGCAACTTTTTTTTTGAATTTTATGTTAATCGCCCCCTCTTGCAACATTCCTCTTGGAGCAATAATTACCTTATGTTTTTTTATAAAGAATGATTCAATGAACAAGGGATAGATTGAAAACCAAAAGGAAAAAATGCTATTAATATAAAGACAAGAAGCGGTGGAGTTTTTTAATTCTTTTATTATTTTGAAGAACATCAAAAAGTTCAAATTCAGATATAAAACCGGGGTCTCTCCGTTTTGAACCCATTTGTTGTTTACCACTTCTAATTCACTGTTTTTGCCGAAATCTTTGTTAGAGGTTACAATGTAAAAGTGATTCGACTTAAAAAAAGAAATCAAATTTACTATACTTTTTATGGGACCTCCAGCTTTATAAGCTGGCTTGTACCAGTCAATGGTAATCAGTACTTTGCTTTTTGCTGTTTTAATTTTTGTTTAAGATTTGATTGTAAATCTCTTTGTACTGATTGGCAATTGAATCGGCGTTGAACCTTTTAACATTTTCAAAACCATTTTCTATCAACTTATTCCTGAAACTTTCGTCATGAATCAATTTATTGATGCCTTCCTCTATTTCTGAATAATTATTGGCATTGCATAATAATGCCGCATTGCCAGCAACTTCGGGCATGGAGGAGTTGTTGCCAGTAATCACGGCTCTTCCAACAGCATTTGCCTCCAATATAGGCATGCCAAATCCTTCAAAGGTCGAAACGAAAAACAATAAATCGCAGAGTATGTATTCTTCAATAACCTGTTCGCTCGATATTCCAATTTTGTTTTCGTAATCAATGTTGTATTTCTCTAATAGGTTTTTGTTTTGCTCATTGATACTGCCGATGATGGATAGTTTACAATCAATGTTCTTAACTGCCTCTATTAAACCTATCAAATTCTTGTTATGAGCTCCGCCAATTTGAAGTATCCGTGGTTTTTGCTGGTTGAAAGGTCGTTCCACCCTTTTAAAGTCTTCACTTATTGGAACATATATGACTTTTATTTTTTCTTCAGGGCAATTGGTTACTTCCAGCAAATGTTTTTTTGTGTATTTGGATATAGCAGTAACGTAGGCAGATCGTGCCACAGGCATTTTAAACCAAATATTTACCAAAAGCCATCGTTTTAGACCTTCTGTTCGCAACAAAATTCCACAATCCAACATGGTCAAAATGGTTCTATTTTTTTTCATAAAAAGGTTAATGTAATTCACATCGCCCGTTATATGATTTACTTTACCCTGATTGAAGCACCCATGAACTATATTGGCAAACCTTCTTAAAACACCGGAGCTCACAAACGGACAGATAATGGTTTTAACCGAATAATCTTTTTTTATTCGCTCTCTCAAATCAGCAAAAATTTGTTCTAAACTATAATTTTTCCCGTCTCGCGGTTTTCGCTGAAAAAAGTGTATTTCACTTTGCATAGAAGTTCTTTTCGTATTCAACAGTTATCTCTTCAATTACATCAAAAAAACTTCGGTCATATTTCCAACCAAGACGTTCTTTGGCTTTGTTATTATCTCCATAAATATTTTCAATTTCAGATGGTCTATATAGCTCTGGGTCAATCACAATTTTGTCCATTGAAATATTTAGAAACCGAAATATATGTTCCACAATAGACCGAAGTGTGATTGATTTGCCGCTGCATATCATATAATCGCCCGGTTCATCTTGTTCCAACATTTTAACAATGGCCTCTATATAGTCTGGTGCATAACCAAAATCTCTTTTTATTTCAATATTGCCCAGTTTAAGCATTTCTTGTTTTCTGTTCAAAATATCAAGAGCCGATTTAATCAATTTCATGATAAAGAAGTTCTCTCTGCGAAGCACAGACTCATGATTAAACAATATTCCACTGCTGGCATGAATTTGATAAGCCTCGCGATAATTTTTAATTAAATAATGGCAAGCGGCTTTTGAAATGGCATACGGACTTTGAGGATTTAACAGTGTATTTTCATTTATAGGCAAGTTTCTTACATCTCCATACATTTCACTACTGGTGGCCTGATATATTTTTGTGTGAGGCGAAACTTTTTTTACCGACTCTAAAATGTTCAGTGTTGACTGAACATTGAATTGCATAGTTAAAAATGGATTTTTAAATGACTCAGCAACCGAACTCTGTGCCGCTAAATTATAGATTTGGTCGTATTGATGCTTTTTTATATTTTTTTCTATACTGGATCTATCTGCCAAATCTACTTTTTCAAACTCTATCTCTTTTTCAATATTCAAATATTTTAGTCCGTCAATGTTGCTGTTCTCATTTCTAATGATTCCTCGTATATCATTTCCCTGTTCTAAAAGTCTTTTAGAGAGGTACGCTCCGTCTTGTCCGCTTATGCCTGTAATGAGTATTTTCATTAAAACTGAAGGTTTACCATTTTGCCCAATCGAAAACTAATGAATATGAAGAAAATGCCTTTGAGTGCTGCGTTAAACGTTGTAACGACACTTGTTTCTACTTTTAACAGCATCAAAAAAACGATTGGGAGCCAAAGTATAATGCTCAAATTTCCATTTAAACCCGAACTAATCATCCAACGAAGCAAACCGGCATTCGCCAATCCATATAAAAAAAGAAATAGGATTCCGTAGCCATAACCAAAATTAGCCCAGGCATCGCCTATTTGGCCAATATCCATGGCCGTATTGCCATACGGTTCATAGCCCCCAAATCTTCTAATATTTTCAAAACCTCCGGCTACCGGTTTATTGGGCCACAAAAATCTAGGAACAAATGATCCAAGCAAAGAGCCAAAAATTGTTTCTCCATTGGCAAATGGTTCTTTTTTGGGAACATGCTTCAAAACCAAGGAGACTAAATACGCTTGATTGACTCTAAAAACAGCCAATTTAAATGCAGGGTTGCTTCTTGATTGATTGGTGTTTGTAAGTGCCTTGAGGGTAACATGTCCTAAAGCATGAAAACTTCCCATTTCTTGCTTATTCTTTCTCCACATAATTTGTCTGTATCCAATTTTTATGGTTTGTAGAAATGAAATGGAGAAAACAGCCAATATGATGAGCATTGATTTTTTCAAAAAACTCCAATCCCGCATCAGCATAAAATAAATGGCAAGCACAAGTCCCCACCATACCAAATCACCAAACATTCCACTAGATGCAACGGAAATGAGGGTCAAAAATCCTGCTCCCCAATATATCCATTTTTTATAAGTGTATTTTCCAAAAAAACAATACAACACCGCGATAAATACAAGTTGCGATGCCAGATAGAAGAAAAATTTTAAAGCCGAAGGCAGGAATGGTCCAATAATATATGAAAATGCCCCAATGGCAAACATTTGTAGGGGTATTTGTGTCCCTGTTTTTTCAGAAATATGTTTTTTTAATCTTTCGGTAAGTTCTTTCATGTTAATCTCCATGGGTTTTATTAGATACAAACCCAATACCATGGACAAGGTGGCAGGAATGGCAAAATGGTAGTATTCTTCTCGTTTAATGGCCAATCCATCTACGCCAAAGAGATTATAAGGAAGCAGTTTGTTAATTTCTAATTCCCAAACAAGAAGTGGGGTAGTGAGCCAAAACGTTACCGCAGAGAAGGCAATGAATTCGAGAAAAACAAATGACTTTCCGATTCGAGAAATTAAATTGACCAGAATGGCTATATCCATCGCATAAATCATTATGTCGCGAGAATCATATTTTGTAAAATACGACATCGCACCATAGGAGAGTGCATAGAGAAAGATAAGTTTAATTATTTCTTTAAACTGTATCAAGACATTCAATCATTAAATCAAGCATTTGATGTGCTTTGTCTTTGTAAGTATATGCGGAAGAAGCGGATCTCTTGATGGCAGCATCCCTTACTGAATTCGCTTCTGATTCTGACAGGTTGAGTATATAGTTACATTTATCGAGGCATTCTTTGAAGTTTTCATAGTAGAAGGCTTCCTTATCGGTTTCGAAATAGATGGAGTGTTCATCTGTTTTCGGAGCCAACATAATACCCCCAACTGCGGGAACTTCGAATGAACGCATGTTGTGGCTATTGGTATTGTGAGATCTAAAAAGGTTGAGTTGAATTCTATATTTGCGAAGCACTTCCCAAAACTGCTGACCATGAACTCGATCATGGACTTCTATCTGGCAATCCTTATCAAAAAAATCTTTCCAATTGAGTCCATAAACCGAAACTGGAATACCCTTTTTGCTGAGCTTACATAAAAAATCCGCTCGAAGGCTATCCGGATTGCCCAAAAAGCAGAGCCGATTTATTTCGCTTGCCTTTATTGAATTTTGAAGCAATTCTTCGGTGATTTCATATCCAAACGGAACCACACCGGCTTTGACTCCGTATTTGTTTTCTACATCAGTTGCAATTTTATAGCTATATGTCAAATACAAATGGTAAAAGGGTATGCTGCCACGCACAAATTTGTTGCCCGAGCCAATACCGTGAAACTCAAACGGGTGATCGGGATTGTAATTAATAAGTTTAGATCCGATTTGATGCAATGCCTTTACTGTTTCAGGAAAAATTTCCATTCCCTTAAAAATCAAAATAATATCGGCAGGATTTTTTTTTACAAAATCTAGTATTTTTTTATTTATACCGGACAAACTGAATTTTGGGAGTAGTTTGAATAAAACTTTGTTCAGTACACTTTTTTGATGCCACTCCAAAAACAAGGTGTGGTTTGCAAAAAGGTTAACCTCGTGCCCTGCTTCAATGAAATATTTAATATAGTGGTTTTCAATAGACCAAATATTGTTTGAACCAAGTACAGTTATTCTTAGTTTTTTCAATTTAGTGTTGAAAGTTTCTTAAGAATTGTATCAATCTGAGCAGCCTGTTTATTGGTCGAAAGGTTTTTTCGGGCATATTCCGCAGCTTCCAATCCGATTTTCTGGTAATCTTCAAAATCTTCAACAATTGATTTTAGCTTTGAACCCAAAGAGATTTCGTCTGCTTCCTCCGTAATAATGCCATGTGTTTGAACCAAGTCGGGTAGTGCACCGCTGTTAGAAACAATCACAATTTTTCCACATGCCATGGCCTCAGGAGCAACACGTCCGTATTGCTCCACCCATTTTTTTGTTGAAACAGAAGGCAATACCACCACATCGGCAGCATTCATAAAGGTTGCAACCTCGCTATGGTCGGCTTCAAAATATCGAACTTTATCTTCAATTTCTGCAGATTTAATCAATTGGATTATTTCTTCTTGATATGGAGTTATTTGATTGCTAAATTTATCTAATAATAAAATCCAATTCGAATTATCTTTAAGGTAAGTCAAACTGTTTATTAAATGGTGGACACCTTTTTCAGGAACCATTCTTCCAATGTAAGAGATGACAACCATATTTTCAGAAATATCAAGTTGATTTCGTCCATTTTCTCGCTTTTTTCTGTCTGGATTAAAAATGTTTGGATCAAAACCGAGCACTATCATTGAAACTGATTTAAACCCAAGAGCTTTGAATAAACCATTTCCGGCACTGTTTATTGTAAATACATGACTTACCAATTTTTTAGAAAATAAGGTCAGAATATTTTTGAAAATGGAAGTCGGAATTCCCCGAAGGCCAAGTCTTTTTAATGATTCAGACATGCCAAAACTGAGATTCTCGCACGACAAACAAATAAGCTTACTGTTATTTTTTTTTGCCCATTTTCCAATTTTTATTGCCTGCAAACTCACTGGGTCGTTGTCGAGATATATTACTTTGGGGTTGTATTGGTTTAGTATTTTTTCGGTTTCTTCAAATTGGTAAACTCTCGGATTAGACTTTGTTAATGCTTTGAAAATTACGTCAACATCCCCATTTAGCACTTTGTCGTGTTTTTGAGACATTCCTTCAACGTTCAAAACACTTGGGGCAACAATTTTAATGGTGTAACCATATTCTTTGTTTAATTGATTAAAAACCAATCGATTAACTCTTTTTAGACAGGCATGTGAAAAAACGAGTATATCAATCATTTTCAATGCAATATTGTAGAAGTCCTAAAATTTCTTCATTCAAGTCACTTTCTAATGGTATTCCTAAATTTTTGGTTTTCTCATTTACAATTTCAGGAAATTTGGAAAGTGCAGAATAGGGTGTTTGAAAAATGACCTCAGCATTTTTAGAATAGGTTTGATTATATAGTTTGACGATTTGATTAGTCAGTTCCCCGATTTCCGTGTTAATTCCAGATGAAATATTATAAACACCACTGTCAATGTTATTTTTTTTAGTAATAAAAGATTTAACCGTTTTGCAAACCGATTTTATAGAAATAAAATCTCTTGCCGTTGCAGGATTGCTCTTTAAATAAAACACATTTTTTTTGACCAAATTTTGGCAAATATCAGGTACTAATAAATGCCATTGAGTCATTTTTCTCGCCGGATATCCGACGGCGTTCGATAGCCTGAAAACATACGTTTTGAAGTTACCCGAAGAATTGGTCAAAACGAAATCTTCAGCCGCTTTATGTGTTATGGAGTAGGGGTGATTTGGTTTTGTGCAGGTTTCTTCATTAATAAACAAAATGTTCGGTTGGTTGCCATAAACATGTATGGTAGAGAAATATATAAAATTCGAAACACCTGCCTTTTTTGAGGCTTCAATCCATTTGGTTGTTCCGATAATGTTAACGTTTATTGCTTGTTCAATTTCATTTTGACAAGTTGGTGCATCAACCGCAGCTAAGTGGATTACTACATCAAAATCTTTAATAATTTTTTCTAAGTTTGGAGTGTTTTGGTGGGCTTCAATAACTTTTATTACTTTATTATTTTTTGGGTTTCTAGATGCGATAGTAACTTCAAATTCTTCAATTTCGTTCAGGTATTCACTTATCCTACCACCTAAATATCCCGTTCCACCGGTAATCAATATGCGGGTTCTTTTGGTCAAAAACGGTAATCAATAAGCTCCGAATGAATTGGCTCATTGATGCATTCAGCCGGATCATGTTCAATGCTTGCGATGTTTAACAACATATTGGGCTCATCGCTCAATCCTTGAAAAGCCATCCATAGTCTTGGGTGTATGGTGAGTCTGTTATAATTGGATTCTGAAAGGATTATTTCGTTGAACATGCCTTTGGTTTGACTATCTTCTCTATCGTCAAAAATGACAAATTTTATTTTACCTGATATAACTATAAGATTTGAAATCATTTGGGTATGCTTTTTCCAGCCCTTAATAATTCCCCCGTTGACCGTAGAAAAATAAGCTTCACCAAATTGGTGAAATTGACTTTCAGAACATTTTAACCCGTGCCTGACGCTGCCACTCTCATTGGAAATTATTTTGAGTGGTGTTAGTTCAACCCCCTCGATTAATTTGTCCATGGGTTTTTGCGTTCTTCAGCCTTTCTAATATAATCTGATATTTGTTTGGTAGTCAAATCAAGCATATCGGCATTTGATTGATGATAAAAAGTGTCATACCATCTTGCCGTAAATTCTACTGTTTCATCAAAATGAAGTGTTGGTTTCCACTGAAGATAATGCAAAGCCCTGTCACAGTTGAGTTTTAACAATCCAGCTTCATGAAACGATGTATTTGATTCTACATTATACAAATCAAATTGTTCGGTTTTAGTAATGTGTTTTCCAATTTCGACCAATAGATCCAAAACAGTTTTATTTTGGTCAGAATTTGGACCAAAATTGAATGCCAAGCCGTTTAAACTTTTGTCTTTATACAAGGCTTCCCCATTTCTCAAATAACCAGAAAGAGGTTCCAAAACATGTTGCCATGGGCGAGTGGAATAGGGGCTTCGGATGGTTACCGTTTGTTGTTTCGACCAAGATCGAAACATATCAGGAACCAATCGGCTTGCTGCCCAATCGCCGCCGCCTATTACATTCCCGGCCCGCACCGAGTTAACCCGTATCCGTGAATCAGCATGTTTAAAATAGGAATCGTAATACGTTTTTACCATTAATTCGGCGGCACCTTTCGACGCACTGTAGGGATCCTTGCCTCCAAGTGCATCGGTTTCGCGGTAACCCCATTCCCATTCCACATTGTCGTAACATTTGTCGCTGGTAATGATTATGGCCGTACACTCAAAATCGGCACAGCGAAGGCTTTCCAAAATGTTAGCCGTACCAATCACATTGGTTGTCATGGTATCAATGGGGTTTACGTACGATTCCTTAACAATGGGCTGTGCAGCGAGGTGAAACAAAAAATCAGGTTTTATCTCACCAATCAATTTTTTCATGTTTTCAAGGTTGCGGATATCCTCAAACGTGTGGTTTACCACTTTATCCAAATGTGCAATTTCAAACAACGAAGGGTTGGTCGGTATTTCGTTGGATATGCCATAAACATCGGCACCCAGTGTGTGAAGCCAAATGCTCAACCACGAACCTTTAAAACCGGTGTTTCCGGTTACCAGTACTTTTTTACCTTTATAAACTTCTGAAAACATAGTTACCATTTTTTCCATTGTGCCTTACCGCTTTCCCACATTTCATTCAAATACGTTTTATCACGCAGGGTGTCCATGCACTGCCAGAAACCCTGATGTTTATATGCGTACAGTTCACCTTCTTTTGCCAGATTTTCCAATGGCTCACGTTCAAAAATGGTATGATCACCATTTATAAAATTCATTACTTCCGGCTGGCACACAAAAAAGCCACCGTTTATCCAATTGCCGTCACCATGTGGTTTTTCAATAAAGGAAGAAACCTGGTTACCGTCGCCAATGGAAAGAGCTCCAAATCTGCCTGCAGGTTGCACCGAAGTCATGGTCAAAGCTTTCCCGTGATTTTTATGAAATTCAACCGATTTGGCAATATCAATATCAGCTACACCGTCGCCGTAGGTAACCAAAAAGGGCTGGTTGTCAATAAATCGTTCTGCACGTTTTATCCTTCCGCCGGTCATAGTGTTTTCGCCGGTATCAAGCAATGTTACTTTCCACGGCTCAGAAGCATTGTTCAAAATCTCAAGCTTGTTATTGGCCAAATCAATGGTTACATCACTTTGATGAAGGAAATAGTTTGAAAAATATTCCTTGATGTAATAGCCTTTGTAGCCCAATAAAATGACAAATTCATTAAAGCCGTAATGGGAGTAAATTTTCATGATGTGCCACAAAATGGGCTTTCCCCCGATTTCTACCATTGGTTTGGGTTTAAGGGCGGTTTCTTCCGAAATTCGGGTACCAAAACCACCGGCGAGGATTAAAACTTTCATGCTGATTTTATTAAGTTGTAAAGAAAATGGTGATACCGCTCACCGTATGAATTCCAGGTTAAATTGGGTATGGTTTTTTTTAAATCGGATACCATTTTTTTGTAAATGACAGGATGGTGATACAAATACTCAATGCAATTGGCAATGGCTTGCGAATCGCGAATTGGAACGATAAAGCCGTTTTCTTTATCTGTTATCAAATCCTCACCACCTGTGTTGGTTGTTGATATAACCGGAACTTCGCACGCCATGATTTGTGGAATAACGGTACTCAAACCTTCTTCCAGCGACGGATGCACAGCCACATGTGTTTTTGCAATTAATTCCGCCACCTCATAGTGATTTACATGTCCCCAAAACTTCCAGTTGGTTTTGTCAAATGATTTGAGTTTCTCATTCAACACCTCGTCCGAAATTGAGCCGACGAACCAAACCTCATAATCTGTAGCCGGAATATTCAGTTTATTCAAGGCTTCGAACATGTAAATAAGCCCTTTGCGAACCGATAAACTGCCCAGGTAAAGTATGGTAAACTTATCGTTTTTTGGTTGGTCTTTCGGCGGCGAAAAATAACCGCTCACACCGTAATTGTTAAGAACCAGCTTGGCGGGGTTTACACCTTTTTCAATGAATGAGTTTTTAACAAAAAGTGATGGGATACTGATGTAATCCACTTCTGCGTATTCCGCTTCTTCTTTTTTAATTACTCTTGGGTTGATGGAAAAATCAATATCAAATTTTTGGTATTCGGCACTCAATATTTCGTTTTGATAGGATATGTGCGACGAACCTCTTTCCAAAATGGTTATCATGCCTTTCTTTTTGGCAGCCCTCAACGAGTGAAGACTCATTCCGCTCCAACCAATAAAAATGCTGGCATCACTTCTTTTGATTTTCCGAGCCACCCAGCGGTCGAATAACGTATTCCAAAAGTGGCTGTAGTTGGGAAGAGCTTTTATAAAAACAGCTAACAGAATATGGGTTTTAAACCTTTGGGCATCAATGTTTTCCTTGTCAACTCGTTTGGCAATTTTTCGGAACCCGGTATTTTTTTGATAGGCGTACGAAGTGAAAAAGGTTTGTAAAACACCAAAACGATTAAGTTGTTCGCCCAACGCAAACGCGTGGAACTTGGTGGAGCAGGAAATAACGACCTTAACTTTATTCAACCAGTGATTGGAATATGGCTTCAAACGCCGCGTTACAACTCAATTCAGTTTTAAAACTTTCGATAGCTTTATGCGTAAGGCTTTGGTAGCTGGTTACAAGATGGGTGACATTTTTGAGCAGGGAATCCTGGTCGATATCGGTTGCTACCGCCCAATCGTATTCCTCAAAATTGGTTTTAAAACCATTACTCATCAGCACGGGTAAACCTTCGGCAATGTATTGAAACACTTTCCCGCTGCCACCTTTTCCCATGGTTTTTGAAATAATGTCGGCTTTGTGAAAAATGTGAATTCCAATGTGAGCAGTTCGGAGTATTTCAGGCACTTCACGCCACGGCCCGGCAGGAATAAAAGTAACTTTATCCTGTACATTGTTTTCTTTTACCAGGGCTTCCAATGATTCTTTGTAATGATCCTTTACAAAACCTTTCAGTATCAAATGGATTTCGCGACCGTCAATGGTTTTTTGTGTAAGTTTTATTAATTCTTCCAACGTATTTCCCTCACTAATTACGCCGGAGAAAATAAGTTTAACAGGCTCGTTAGCATTTAATTTTCGCTCCTCTCCGCCGTGTAACTCAATGGCGGGATAGTTGGGCAAAATGTGATATGGTTTTTTTAACAACTCAATGGGGAAAAACCGATTTCGTTTTTCCTCGGAATGTGTGAACAAATCAATGGTTGGAAACACATTATTCATAGCTTTTAGGGCAAACCATTGCTGTGAGTATTTTTTGATGGTTTCACTGTTCAACGGGTCGTAATTGTGATACCATATTTTGGTTTTTTCAGGAACAAAAGCTTTTATAATGCGATACGAAAGCAGGGCAGGAGGGTTGAATAAAACAACCAAATCATACTTGTTTTTTCGTATTAGCTTAAGCATGAGTCGGGTGTATTTGAGAAAATACATCCATTTAATATGCACCGGTTTTGCGTAAATGGTATCCCATGGAATAATTTCTTGTCGGTCGGTAATTAACCGTACGTTGTCCGGAAATTTCCAGGTGGTTTCCATTACGTTGGAGTAAAGAATATCAACTTCCGAACAATACTTGGCCAATAATTCATTGTGGTAAATGCCCGGGCCATGGGTTTCGTGGTGAGCGTAAACCGTTGATAACGCTTTTATTTTCTTCAACTTATGTAGTTATTTTTTTGAAAATTTAGATTCGATGGCGTTGGTAAGAGCGGCTTTTTTG
This sequence comes from Flavobacteriales bacterium, assembly GCA_020635395.1. Lineage (NCBI taxonomy): Bacteria > Pseudomonadati > Bacteroidota > Flavobacteriia > Flavobacteriales > Flavobacteriales bacterium. Next base: position 135,564 of record JACJZV010000003.1, on the reverse strand, counting down.
GAGTTTGGAACCATAATGTAATCACAAGCCGTAATGTCGCCGTGAATGCCTATGTCGTCTATTTCAACGACATCAACCAATATGTTTTGTGGTTTGGAAACTTTAAAAATGCTGTAATCACATTCCTTAAAAATGCGAACTATTTCATTTTGGCGGTCGAGACGGAAAGTGTTGCCGGCCTCGTAAACAGGTAAAATCTCAATGAGTACAATTGGTTTTTGGTTTACAAATTCTTTCTGAAAGCTTTTAACCACTTCCAGTCGGCTCCTTCAACGTCAATTTTTACAACAGAGATTTCCGACAAATCAAGGGTTTTCTTCAAATCATCCACCGAAAAAAGCGGAATGTATTGCCGCCCAACCACTTTTTGTTCAGGTCTGAACTCTTCAAGAATGGAAGCCGTGTCATCGGCATCTTTGGTGTCGTAAAACTTCAATTCGCCTAACATGGTTCTATCTGCAAGCCCAACAGGAACAAGTCGGGCATTTGCAATGCCATTGCGTTTAATAAGTTTGTTCACATAATCAACGCAGGTGGGGTTTGGTTCAAAACCGATGTAATCAATTTCGGGTGAAACACTTTTGAGTTTAAGAAGTGTTTGACCCACGTTTACACCAATATCCAAAAACCGTTTGTTTTCGATGGATAGCACCAATTTCATTACGTCAATCATCCAGGGCTCTGAAATGTAGAAATTGGGCATGCCAACACCTTTCAGCAGCGGAATGTTATACGTTCTGTTGTTCAATGTTAATGTACTTGCAGTACTAACCTTGTTTACCAAACCCAAACGGTTCAGTGCTCTGACAAAAAATCTATTCATTATGGAAGTAATTGTTTAACCGCAACGGTTAAAAGCTTTTGTAAAAGTCAAAATCCGGTTCAAACTGTTCGTTTTTTTGAAGAACGATTAAACCGGAGCTGTTTTTAAACTGAAATTTCCAATGGTAAGAAGAGAATATCAAAGCGGGGTACTTGTACATCCGCCAAAGAAAGAATTTAAGTGTGGTTATTTTGGATTCGTTTCCACGCACCAGGTATTTTTTAGCAATGCTGTACTTGCGATGGCTGAGAATAAACCTAAGCACTTTTTGTTTTGAGGGAGCATACATATCGTGAAAAGCCACGTAACCACCCGGTTTTAACATTTTGTCGATCATAAAAAAATCGATTAACGTGTAGTCGAATGTATGCCAGCCGTCCACAAATGCAAAATCAAGCGTTTCTCCGCGTTCAATCAATTTGGGTATCATTATGTGACTGGGACCCTCCAGCAATTCAAATTCATTTCCATATCCGGCCTGAGTAAGGTTATAAACAGCGGCTTGGCCATACACCGAAGTTTGATTCGGATCAATGCCAAAGTGTTTGTTTTGAGCCGACGTGCTTTTACCGCCGCAAATGGCCAGGGCAGAGCCACCGTAAGCAAGACCGGTTTCAAGTGTTGTTTTAGCTTCTGTTTCTTCAACAATCCTGTTTAAAAGCTTTGCTTCATCCAGTGAAACATTGTCTGAAAATTTTCGAACCTGCAAATTTGAGTCGGTAATTTCTCCCGAATCGTAAATGAGTTGAAGAAGAGTTGGTACCACGCAGCAATTTTATATTTCCTTAAACAATTCGGCCAGTTTAGCGGCCAAATTTAATCGAGAATATGTATTCAAATATTCAGTGTCAGGAATAAATTTTTTTGTGGAAGAAAGGAAGGTAAGCAACTCATTAACAGATGTTTCTAAATTGTCTGGATCAAAGGTTACGCCTAAGCCGCTTTTATTGATAAACTCCTTTTGAATGCCTTCGGTTACAAAACCAACAATGGGTTTTTCAAGCCCAGGGTAGTCGAACAATTTAGAAGGCAAACAGTAATGTTCCTTGCCAACAATTTTCTCTGAAGTGGCCAGTACCAAATCAAAATTTTGCTGCCGTTCAAGCACCTCCGTTTTGGGTAAAAAGCCGGAAATAATAACTTTATCTGTTAAATCAAATTCGGATATCATTTCAGGTAACCATGCCGGAACGTTGCCAATAAATTCAACTTCAATTTTGGCATATACTTCCGGTGAAACATTCTTTAACATGCTCAGACACTTCAGGAAATAATAGGGTGACCGATATTTCCAGTCTTCATCTACCGGGCTGTAATGTAACTTTCGGTGTCCTTTTCGTTTCCACCAGGCAAGATTCCTGTCGTCGTTGTTTTCAGGGTAATAGTAAAAAGCACCTGTGTAACCAATCCGTATTTTATCCTTAAAAGGTGAAAATTCGAACGGTGACAAATGTTCGGTGGAGGAGTCAAAGCCGTTTTGGATAAGCCTGAATTTACTTTCTGGAAGGTTGTGGGTTGATTTGAAAATGTCAACCACCTGCGGTGTTACTGTTGTTACAAACCTGGCGTGTTTAAACAGTTTGTATTCGTTTTTTCGGGTTAAACTGTGATGGAAATAGGTGGGAAATGGCGATGTTCCGAGCATTGCCCACAAATCCCTCATATCCAACACAAACGGAATGTTGTATTTTTTTGATAGTTGATAAGCCAGTTCTCCGGCACTGAATGGTGGAACCGACGTGTAAATAATATCGGGTTTGTGTTTTTTTATTACTGAATCAACTGAGCGAAAAAAGTTGTGTTTCCAGTTTTCAGCAATTCTGTCCTTAATACTAAAAAATATTTTGAGGAAAGCGATTACCTTATTTTTAGCCGGTTTCCATTGATCGAGTTTAAAACGATAAACGGGTACCGAAGGGCTGATTTCGTCATTTAATGCCGTGTCAATTTTAGCATTGAACACAACACTTGCCTCCTGTTCATCAATAGAAACCACCACAGGTTTTACCCCAAATTGAGGCAGGTATTTAATAAATTTTATGCTTCGGAATGCACCCGTGGTATTTACAGGAGCAAACTCCATGAAAATGCATAATACCGTTGGGTGTTTCGGGTTTTCATCAACCATTTAGTAGTAAAGCTTTTTAATTGTTTCGGCCATTGTAATTCCTGATTTTCCATCGCCATACAAAGGCTTCCACGTGTTTAACGTTGGTTTTGCTGCAAAATCCTCAACCAGTTTGTTGTCTAAAATGGGGGAGAGTTTGTTCCAGTTGTTGTGCAGGGTTTCAACCCATTCGGTTTGTTCACGAATGGTAATGCACGGTTTTTTAAGCCAATAGGCTTCTTTTTGCATTCCACCGGAATCGGTTATTACACTTTCACACGCATTCAGCACTGTAAGCATTTCCAGGTACGAAAAAGGCTCACAAAGCGTGAGATTCGGCGGGATGTTATAATCCCGAATACTTTTATTGTTTCGTGGATGAACAGGCCAAATGAATGACCCATCTAGTTGAGATATCATCTCCAAAAACAAATTCATTTTTTCCGGGTGGTCTGTATTTTCAGGTCGGTGAACCGTAATAAGGTTATACTTGCTCAAACCGGTTAAGCTTTTAGTATCGTAATTTTTTGATAAGGCAATGGGTAAAAAGGTGTTTACCGCATCCTGCATTATGTCGCCAACGTCGTAAACATGATTGGTCAAACCTTCCCTGGCAAGATTTTCAACACCGGTTTCGCTACTGCAAAACAGTGCGGCAGAGAGATGGTCGGTTAAAACCCGGTTCACTTCCTCGGGCATCAGCCGATTGTAACTTCTCAGGCCGGCTTCCACATGAATTACGGGTATGTGCAATTTGGCCGCGACTAATGCTCCCGCAATGGTGCTGTTGGTGTCGCCATAAACCAATACCGCTTTTACCTGCTCATACTGTTCCAGCAAAAATTGCTCAATGGCCATCATCATTCTGCCGGTTTGTTCACCATGATTGCCGGAGCCAACGTGGAGGTTTTTTTCAACTCCCGGAAGGCCGAGTTCCGTAAAAAACACGGAGCTCATTTTATCATCATAGTGCTGACCGGTGTGGATGATTTTTTCTTTTATACCCAATTGTGAAAGAGCTCTTGACAAAACGGCTGCTTTAACAAATTGAGGTCGGGCACCAAAAACGGAAACGATCATTTATTTACGAAATAGTTTTTTATATGCTTTGGTTAACGGTTTTATGCTACGCATAATGTTGTAATAGGTTTCACGCTGGCGTTCGTCGGTTCCGTAAAATTCATGTTTTACATTGGGAAGATTCAGCACCTTGTGGAACTCCTCAACGCTGAAGCCAAGTTTTTTGGCAACAAACTCAAAATCCTGCTGAATCATTTTTGGATCGTATGGAGGCTCTTTCATTATTTCAGTCGCTTTTTCCTTGGTCATTTGTCCACCAAAAACCAGCGTTGAAAGATGTGCTTTTCGCTTGTCGATTAAAAATTTTTCGGGAAGAATGTAACCTTGATAAAACCGGGTAAAAACCGACTCCTGATGTTTGCCACCGTAATCTTTCCAGCCAAGTTCGCGGGTAATAATTTCGATTACCTCATCGCGGTTGTATTCCTGCCAGTTGAGCAACGGAACTTTTTCGATGTTTCGCACCAACTGGTAATAGGCATGTTGCCAAAGACCTAATGCAGGAAGATGCTTGAGCGGTGTATTTTCAAATTTTCGGTGAATGTTTTTAAGGTTCACCAAATCAAACTTGTTGTAGTTCCATGATTTGGGAAGTGTATGCTCAGTCCACACGTTGTTACCGCTCAACACAAATTTAAGGTTGAACTTTAGGGCCGTTTTATACAGAGCTCCGAAAATCATGTGATCGGCAGGTACGTCAAGGTCAAGCACCGAAGCTTTGAAATAGGAGCGTTGCAGGTTTTTAAACTCGGTCCAGTCCATCACCACGGTGTACAAATCAAAACCGGTTGCTTTTACCGCATTCTCTACATTTTTAGTGGCAATTTCCGAATTCCATCCGTAGTCGAAATGCACCAACAACGGGTTAAGTCCGAGTTTTTTTGCAAGAAAGGCGAGGTACGTGCTATCTGCTCCGCCACTTAATCCCAAAATGCAGTTGTATCCGTTTTTACCGGGTCTTGACTTTATGCGTTCTGCCCAAAAGCGTTGAAGATTTTCTCCTTCTTCCCCTCTTTTGGTATCCGATTTTTCGGCTTCCAGGTATTCATAGTAATAGTTGGAAATGCCTTTTTCATCGAACGTAATGTCGGGGTCGGCAATGGTATCCATTATACTAACGCCACATTGTTGGTAAGGCCGGTTAAGGTTGGCCTCCGGGTTAGACATTAGTGCAGCAGGATTATATTTTTTATACATCATAACTAATCAAAACAGCGTTGTGAGGTCGTTGAAAAACAAACATACTTCCGGCGGCCATGGCTGAAGAACCGCTTTTTTCGGCACTTGAAAAATCAGCTTTGGAGGAAGCTCCACCACAGGCAATAAGAGGAACGGAAACGGCAGCCGAAACGGCCTGGATCAGTTCCAGATCATAACCCGAGTAAGTTCCGTCGCGATCAACGGAATTCAACATTATTTCGCCGGCACCTTTGCTCTCACACAGCCTGGCAAACTCGGTTATGCTTTCCATTTTGTGTGAAACGGAAGCATGCGAAAACACTTTTTTCTTTCCAAGCAGCGATTTTTTTACATCAATGGATGCCACCACACTTTGAGCCCCGTACTTGGCAGATATTTCTTCAACCAACCCAAAACCTTTGAGTAAAACGGTGTTAAGTACTACTTTTTCAACGCCGTTGTAAAACAGCTTTTCGGCGTGCCGCAGTTGGGTTACGCCACCGCCGTAAGCAATGGGCATAAAGGCTTCGCTTACAATGTCGGTGATTAACCCAAAATCGGGTTCCTGATTTTTTTTCGATGCATCGATATCCAGCAGAATCAATTCATCAACCTCTTTATCGTTGAAAATTTTTACGGCATTTATCGGGTCACCCACATAAACAGGTTTTTGAAATCGCACGGTTTTGTACAATTGACCTTTGTGGAGTAGCAGAACAGGTATTATTCTTTTTCGGAAACTGATCATAAACGAACAAAATTTTCCATGAGTTTCATACCGAATTTGTGACTTTTTTCGGGGTGAAACTGGCAAGCATATAAATTGTCTTTTTGATACGCCACACAAAACTCGTATCCGTAGTTGGTGGTAAGCCACACATGGGCAGGGTTGTGCATTTTTAAATGGAAGGAATGCACAAAGTAAAACCGGGGTTGCTCGGGCATATCGGCCATAAGCGGGCAATCTTTTTTAACGGTAACATAGTTCCACCCCATGTGTGGTATTTTGTAACCAGCCGGTAACGCTGCATTATCAAAGAAAACGGTTTCACCATCAATCCAGCCAAGGCCTTTTTCAGTGCCTTCATCGCTGCGTTGCGTCATAAGCTGAGCCCCAAGGCAAATACCCAAAATGGGCTTTTTGTCGGTGAGAGCATGTTTTTCAATGGCGGTTATCAAACCACTTTCTTTAAGCTTGCTCATGCCGTAATCAAAGTGTCCTACACCGGGAAGAATAAGCTTATCGGCCAGTGCAATTTCCGTCGGGTCACCAGAGATTATAACGTCCGTTTCACCTGCTTTTTTAAGCATGTTTTTAACGGAGGTTACGTTACCAATGTGGTAGTCTATTATTACTATTTTAGACATTCAGGTAGGTTTTTCGGTAGTTTTCAAACTGTGAGGATTGAATGTAGCCGTTGTACTCATAGGGGCTGGTATGGAAAACAACTTGTTCTTTATCCAACTCCTTTAATACTTTGGCCGGGTTGCCGCCAATGACACAATAGCCTGAGGTAAACGATTTGGTAACTACTGACCCGGCGGCAACAATGGTATAATCGCCAAGGGAAGTTCCCGGAAGAATAATCGAATTCATACCAATCCAACAGTATTTTCCAATGCACACGTCCTTAACTACATGCTTTCGGTTATCGTATAAATCGTGATTGCCTGTGATTATTCCAACATTTGACGCTATTTGTGTGTAATCGCCGATGTAAATTTTTCCAAAAGCCTGAATGTAATTCCCTGGACTGTAACCTGGCGAGGTTTCAATGCCGCAGTAAACATTTTCAAAATTTATTACGGTGCTGCTTGTGTGTACAGGCCAGTAACAATTGCCGGAATGTCCAAGAACTTTTTGGTTATACCACATGGTAAACGTTATGGGAACCTGCGTGGAGGCCGTTTCTTTCAAAAACCGAAAACGCCTCATTCGGGGAAGCACTCGTATTAAAATCCAATTGGGAATTATCCGAAATACCAATCTTTCTGCCCTGCTGAGTCTCATAAATGTGATTTATCCTGTACCGAAAAATTGTAGCTCCTGAAAATATAGATCAAATAAATGGAAGCGTAGTTGAGAGCGAATGCCAAAAGCACACTGTTTATCGGGTACTCAAGACTAAACATAAACCAAAAAATGAACAGGTTGGAAACCAGCATCCAAACATGCCATATAAAGTCTTCCATCATTTTGTGAGCAATGAAGAAAGTATAAGACAATGGGCTAACAATGAGTTTGCCGGCAAACATTATGATAAGGATTCGGGCAAATTCCCCGGCCATACGCCATTCGTTGCCAAAAACAAAGGCGAACAAATCAGGCCCTGTAAACAATATTACCAATGTTGGAATAATGGCAATCACGCTCAATAGTTTCAAGGTTTTGATAAAAACAGGCCGGCAGCTACCGGTTGCATGGTATTCTTCGCTGGCGTTTTGTTTAAACACTTCTGTAATTGCTCCGGTAATTAAATTTATGGGCATGGCTAACATTCGGGTGCATAAGTTGTAAACCCCAACCATTCCTGGATTCAGATACCGACTAATCATAAAAACCGGAAGCTGGTTGGTAAAGTTATTGATAAATTCCGACGGAAGCACAAAGGCAGGATATCTCCAGTTTTTTTTGGCAAGCTTTTTAATTATCGAAAAATCAAAATGCCTGCTGTTAATGCCATAACGTTTACCCAACACAAATAATAAAATAACTGAAGGCAAAACCTGACTGGCCAACAAGGCAATAAAAAGCCCTAAAATATCATTGCGAACTAACCCGATGCTAATGGATAAAAAAGGAACTAAAAGCGATATTAAAACGGTGTTTGTGGTTAACAGGTTGTACTCTTTTTTTCGATTTGCATACACCCTCATTATCTCGTTTTGGCCGTTAAAAAAAACGGAAATGGGAACCAGCAAAAGCCAGGGTTTTAAGGATTCGTTGTTCAGCAAGGAGCAAATAAAATCACCCAGCAAAAGCACCAACAAAAGTGAGAATAAGCTAATACCAATGTTCAACAATCTGTTAAGCCACAGTGCCACATGGGAATCGGTATCATTTTTTTCGAGTAAAATGGTTTGGTTGTACTGCAGTGTGCTGAAAACACCAATGGTGCCAACAATAGCCATATACAATCCCAAAGTGCCATAGTGCTCTTTGCTGTAAATGCGGTAGGTAATAGGTGCACTTACAATGGCCATTACCTGTGCGATAGTGCTTCCTGTTGCCAGTTTAAAGACATTCTTGAAGTAATCATTTCGTATAATGGATTTTAGCTGCACCGAATTGGTTTTTAAGGGAGAACGTGTTAATCCAGGATGTTGACAAGCCTGTTTTTGTACTTGCCCCAACCCAATGCCAATAAAACCAGTGTTCCCAGTGTTATTGCAATTTTATATGAAACGTCGATGTCTTTAATAAGGAAAACGGTTATGGTTAGCAGCACAATGGCCGCCAACCATTTGATTTGATGATAGTTTACGTCGTTAAGCTTTTTGTAGGCTTTTACGTAGTATCCTGAAACACCCACGTACATTAAGCAGCAAAATGTGGTGACACAAGCGGCTATCGGGCCGAAAAACGGAATAAATATGATATTGAGAATCACATTTGCTATACCCGGGACAAAGGCTATTTTCCAAAGTGACGTTGTTTGGCCCGAATAGTAGAGCTTGTTTATGCTTCCCCAGTACAACGGGAAATACACATAGCTCATAAAAATGATGGTAGAAAACACATACGCATCTTTAAAAGCACTGTTGCGGTAAAGAACCGGTATTATTTCCCGGGACCACATGGCAAGTAAAAATCCGACAGATAAAAACAGTATCTGAAACAAAAAAACAAGACTTCGTATTTTGAGTTTGGAATCCTGTTCATTTTGAAACCAAAGCTTAGCCATGATAGGGCCTTGAGCCATTCCAATGGCAGTTCCGAAAAAACTGAAGTATGATCCGAATGAATAACCCACCTGATAATTACCCAATGATTGTATAGGCACATCAAGCCTGTCCATTACCATTCGGTCAGAACTATCCAAAATATACGTTGAATAATTGTGCGGTATGGTAGGAACGGCCGGTTTTAATTGGCGTTTCAGGTATTTAAGGTTAAAGTGAAACGACGGGATGACCTTATACCGCCTCACTAAGGGAACCAGGTAAAATACAAAGGTCAGAAAACTCCCGATAAAGCCTGAATAGTACCAGCCCATAAAACCCATTTTCAGGTATTTTATGGTGTACAGGTTGGCCGCAATGGTAACCAACCCCACGGTTATAGTGGTTGTGCTTATGTAAGCCGGTTTTTGCAACATCTGAAATAACCTGGCTCCAACAATGGTAGTTGCGGCAAACAACGATGACTGCAAAAAGAGAATGGTAATGATGGTGTTACGCTGTGCGGCTGCTTCCTTGGGCATTACTGCAAATATGAGTACGGCCAACAGGATGGCAAACAGTACTGACCACAACGTTAGAAACCCATAAATTTTATTCCAATGAAACTTCCATTTATCACCGGTTTGGTACTTGTAAAATGTGTTTATCAAAATGATGGATAATCCCATTTCGGTTAAGCCTGATAACAAACCGCTATACGATGTTAATACGCCGCTAATTCCATAATCGGTGGCGGTTAGGTAAGGTGTAATGAGCGGCAGAACCAGAATGCTTGCAATTTTTGAAATTTGTGGTCCAATAGCGTAAAGAACCGAGTGTGAAAGGATTTTTTTTAACAAATTTCTTTTTTAGTGCAAGGTTTCAAAGGTTTGCCAACCGGTTTCATAAACTTCGGACGAACTCACTCCAGCGATCATTCTTCAGGTATAAAAAGAAGTTGTCGGCATGGTTGCCGGTTGTATTGGTTTTATACTTCAAAAATTTTTCTTCAAGCTCTTTAACCGATCGTACATGATAAAGGCCTTCATAATCTTTTTCCATGGATGAGTCCTGATAGGAGCCAATCATGCGGAAAACCGGCCGCTCAGCAACCGCCGATTCCATGAAAACCGTCGATATTCCACTCACAAAAATTACTTCGGATGCCAGTATGTCGTCGTAAATGTTCAGTTCTTCACTCACCGTGTAGGAGTTGTTTTCCAAATTTTCTTCAAGTTCCTGCATGGTAACACCGCGAATCGGGTGATTTCGTATGGCTATTTTATACTCTGGATGTGTTGTGTTGATCGACTTTATGTAAGGAAGTTCAAGGAAAAAGAATTCTTTGTTGCTAATGCACCACAACAACCTTTTGGGTGAAGCGGAAACCACCGGCAGGTTTTGCTTTTTTCGGATAAATTGCGGATTTCCCAACGTAAGACAGCTTGCGTCGTCAGCATTGTTTTTAAGGTAAATGTTTTTAAAGTAATCACCCCAAACAACAAAATAGGTTGGTTTTGGCAAACCGTCGGTTGCCGAATTTAACGGCTGCATTTCGTTGGTGGAAATGTTGTAAACGGTATGCACATCGGTAAACTGACCATGCTGGTGGCCGATACCTTTAACTTCTTTGTGTTTAGCAATCACGTGTGAAATACATCTTCCGGTTATGTAAAACTCATCTTCATAAAAGATGACCGTTGGTTTGTTTCTTTTCCTCAAAAAATTATCCATCCATTTCATCAGAATGAGATCTGAAACCAACCCTGGAATGGAAAGCAGCATTTGTTTTTTTATAATGCCGGTGTTGAGGTAAACATTATGAACTGTGCGGTTTTCCGGTTTTATTAGCAACACCTGTAAAAAGGTTGTAATACATTGTAAACCAATGGTTATAAGTTGAAATATACCCGGTTTTGACTGTAAATATTCCTCTGAGATTTTAAAATCGGGAACTTGTGCTTGTTGAACCCAAATTCGTTGCGGAAGCATACTTAGTCTTGTGTTACGCTCTTTCTCTACAAAATGGTTAATGTCATCCACCCTTGCCACTTCATATTTTGAGTCGCTGTCAATTACAGGAAAGGAGTAAAAGAAATTTCCATCACTTTTCTCAATGTTCTCCGTATTTATGGATGAAATACGGAATTTCATAACGTCCATAACGTTTTTGGTGTAAAGCTTAATAAACGATGTAAACTTTCGGAAAGCAAAAAGTGATTGGTTGGGGGCGATAAACTCCAGTTTGTGAGCCTCGCTGCCAATGTGTTGTTTTATGGTGTCCTGAAGCTCAGGGCAATTTTCCGGCAGAGCAATTACAATTTTGTTGTACCCGCTGTAGTCCTGTTTATCTACTTTCAAATAGCTCAGCAACAAAAAGAAATTTCTGAAATGAAATTTGTACGGAAACTTAACGCCCAAGGGTGTTACCCAATAAAGCGGGAGACCATCAATTTTAACATCTCTGAAAAATTTTCGACTGTTAAATTTTTCTCTTGAAAGTTCACCTGAAAACTCAAGGTAATGCCTGGTACCCAGCTCCAGTATTTTTTCCGAATGGTTCAGATTTTTCAAGGCATCAAGCTTTATGTTATCATTGTTTAGCAAACCGCTAAAGTCAATAATCCTTTTTATGGATTTCTGATTGGTTTTAATGAAGCTGTGTAAATTTTCGGTAGGGTAATGAATATTAATTAATAGCATGGAATATGTTAGCCTGAAAACAGGGAATAATTATACAAATACGTTCCTTTTCCGATTAGGTTTTGGTTGTTGTAGCCATAAAAGGCAATGTCGTTATCAACCGATGCTTCAAAGTCATTGATCGAATCACCTATCAGCACGGTTTCATTTTTATTGTATCCTTCGTTATCAATAAGGTTTTTCACCAAGGTGTTTTTAGGCGTGGGCGAGCCCCAAATAGACTTGAAGTAGTGATCAATGTCAAGTTCCTTGCATAAAAAGCGGAGTTCGTTTTGGTCGGAGCCGGAAACGATGTGAAATATGTAATTTTTATGGTTGTTTTTAATAAAGGCCAATGTTTCCTCTATTAAATTTTCCTTATTGGTGAGTAACGATCGCATAATCACGGAATACGCGTTGGCGTACTCCATAATCTGATCTTCGGTTGTTTTCTCGCCGCGTATTTGTTCAAAAAAATGTCTGATCTTTACAAATCGCGACCAACCGCCATTGGACAAATGAAAATCTATCAATTGTTCAACTTCCTGCTGCGGAAACTGCTCAAATATCCGTCTAAAACCCTCTGTTCTGGTGGTCATCGAATCAAGGATAACGCCATCAAAGTCGAACAGTATGTTTTTGATATTTAATGTCATTGATTAACTAATTCACCGATAAAGCAGCCTCCACTTTGGCCACGTCTTCCGGAATGTCAACTGCCAGCGAAGCCTTTTGCAGTTCCACCATTTTTATGGGAATACCCAGGTCGAAGAATCGAAGAATTTCAATGTCTTCAAACTTTTCGTATTCAGCCTTTTGTGTACAATTTCCAAATGCTTCCAGTTCATGGCGATTAAAGGCATAAATGCAAATCTGTTTTTTATACTGTGGTGTTCCGGTTTTCTCCGATTTTATTCCCGGAACTGCCAGCCTCGACATATAAATGAGGTCATTGTGTTTGTTAACCAACACTTTGGGAATGTTTACATTAGCAGGGTCTTCATCTGCAAGTAAATTGCCCATTCCATTCACCACACACCCTGGGTTTTCCTTTTTGATGTTCAGTATTTTCAGAATGTCGTTTGGGTCAACCATGGGCTCGTCACCCTGAACATTAACGTAAACATCTGCCGGAATTTTTTGAGCCACTTCCCAAAGCCTGTCGGTTCCCGTTAAGTGGTTGCTGTGGGTCATAACCACTTGGTAGCCATGGCTTTCCACCAATTCTTTAATGCGGTTGTCGTCGGTAGCAACGTAAGTATTTTCTTTTCCCAGTGCTGCTTCCACCTTTTCCGCCACATGAATAATCAAGGCTTTGCCTGCAATTAATACGATTGGTTTGCCGGGAAATCGCGATGACTCGTAACGAGCGGGTATTACACCAATGCACTTCATTAAAACTTATTGCTCGTTGAGGTAGGTGAAAATATTGGACGCAATGATGTTTTTGTAACGGGTAGGAGTGAGTGAAATAAGTTGAACATCCTCGTTTTTTTGTTCGTAGTACTTGTTCACCGATTTAAAAAAACGATCCATGTTGGCATTTCGCGTTTCATCCATTAAACCATCAAAACCAATTAAAAATATTTTTTTGGCACCCATTCGCAAGGCTAAGCCAACGGCATACATTCCAGCATCATAATCCGGTATTGAAATATCCTTCCCGGTTAATTCAAATTGCCCCAAATGATAGGGCTGATGAAACAGGTTATCGTGTGGTTTAGTGTTTTCAATAAATTGCTCACCGGTGATAACACGGTGTTGTTTCTTTTGATTTTTTGCAAGGTAACCATCCAGTTTAAGTTTGTTGAGTATAACAATTTTCCGATTTATGTTTTCGGCAAGTAACCCCGAATCATTACACTCCAGTACCGCTCGGTGTTTTTGGGATAAAAAATGTTCGATAAAAAGATTGTAATTCTTTGAGCCTTTTCCTCCGCCGATTATCACAACTTCCTCCGATTTTTCCATTGGGTAAAGCGGAATTGGGGTTACTTCTCCATTTTCGGGTGCAGTGGTAACTTCAAGACAATTGTGGATAGCGTCATCCAATATCTGAGGTTTGTATGACTGTCTTTTATCATCCGGGATATTGCTTAGAATGCTGTAAATCTGCTTAGGAGTAAAACGGTTGCTGGTTTTCAGCGTTTGACAGTACATTTGATGAATGTTGTTTGCTCCACTAAACATGTAGGAGTAGGTATAACCCCATGAGTAGGTTTGTTTTAGTGGCAAAAAGTATTCGTTCATCACTTCAAGCAGTGCATCGGGAACCAGATTTGTCATGCCGTAATGCTCTTTTAAGCCTAGAAGAAATTGCTCCAGCCTCAGGTTACCTGCTCCACGTCCCATACCGGTGAGTGTACCGTCAATGATGTCAACCTCTTCTTCCATGGCCACAATGGCATTAGCATAGTCATGCAAGTGAATTCCTATTTGGCCGGTGAAATGAGCCTTAATAAGCCTGAGCAGGTGTTTAATGTCTTTAGGATAAAACGAACCGAATGAATCCGCAATGTAAAAAACATCCAATTTGGTTTCGTTTATGGCTTTTATGGATGATACCAAATCATCGTCGCTCAACAACGAGCCGCCCATAAGGTTGAAACAAACTTTATATCCTTTCTCCTTAAAGTAATGAATAAGCTGCGTACTGCGTTGCACATCACGCAAATGACTGGCAATTCGCACCCAGCTAAAAACGGAGTCTTCCTGTTTTTTAATAAGGCTGTTCAAAGATTCATGATCCAATCCGTCAGGAGTAATGAACTCACTTGCATCAACCATGAAAGCAAACTCCATTCTGTCATAATCATTCAGAAATTGCAAAAATTCTTCAGGGCAATATTTAAAACTGCCATAGAATCCTTTTTTTACTTTCGATTTGTAACCAACTTCAACTATGTCAACACCGGCGGTGTTTAGCGAGGCAATAAATTCTTTAGCCAATTCAAGGTCAAAATCCCAGTCGTTGTAGTAACCGCCGTCACGTAACGTGCAGTCCAAAATTTTAAATGGTTTTTCCATAAATAATACGTTTTAGTAGATAAAGCAATAGATCAGGTGGTTATAAGCTGCGTGGATACTGGCTTTTGGCTGTGAATCCTTGAGTGTAATGCAGCGTTATTTCTACGATCTGAGCAGAGGGGTGGAGCTCAGAAATTCATTTTGGTAAATGGCTTCTATACCATCTTTTAAATTTATTTTTTGGTTCCAGCCAAGTGCGTTCAACTTGCTGTTATCCATGAGTTTTCGTGGTGTTCCATCCGGTTTTTCGGTGTTAAATGTGAGTTCACCCTGGTAACCCACAATGTCTTTGATAAGTATCGCGAGGTCTTTAATACTTATTTCTGAGCCACTACCTACGTTTAGAAAGGCCGGACTGTTGTAGTTTTCCATAACAAAAACGCAGGCTTCTGCCAAATCGTCCACGTGCAAAAACTCGCGAAGCGGACTGCCGGTACCCCAAATTTCAACACTTGGTGAATGGTTAATCTTTGCTTCGTGGAATTTGCGAAGCAAGGCCGGTAATACGTGCGAATTATTGAGGTCGTAATTATCGTTCGGGCCATACAAATTGGTTGGCATTACCGAGGTAAAGTTGCAACCGTACTGCCGTGCATAATTTTCAACCATTTTTATTCCGGTGATTTTGGCAATGGCATAAGGCTCGTTGGTTTCTTCAAGATAACCGCTTAACAAAGCTTCTTCTTTCATGGGCTGCTCGGCAAATTTGGGATAAATGCAGGACGACCCTAAAAACAACAGCTTTTTAACGTTATTCAAATAGCTGTGATGAATAACGTTGTTTTGAATCATAAGGTTATCGTATAAAAACTCAGCCCGATAAATGTTGTTTGCCTGAATACCTCCAACCTTAGCTGCGGCTAAAAAAACATATTCAGGTTTTTCTGTTTCAAAGAAATGTGCTACTTGTTGCTGGTTTCGTAAGTCTAGCTCTTTACTAGATCGAAGAATTAGGTTTGAATATCCTTCACTTTTCAATCTACGAACGATGGCAGACCCAACCATGCCGTTGTGACCTGCAATGTAGATTTTAGAGGATGAATTCATTAGCGTTTTGTATTCCTATTCCTAATTGCATTATTCAAACTCCTTTCTCACGCTAAATCCTTCACGTCTTAAAAGCTCGTCTCTGCGGAAAAGCTCGAGGTCGGCTTCAATCATTTCGCTGCAAAGACCGGCAACATTGTATTTTGGTTTCCAGCCTAATTTAGTGTTGGCTTTAGTAGGGTCGCCTAATAATAAATCTACTTCTGTAGGTCTAAAATATTTTGGGTCTATGGACATAACCTCCTTGCCCACAGGTAAGTTAAATCTTCCATCGGAGGATTTAATTAATGCCTTCTCATTAATGCCTTTGCCTCTAAATTCAACTTCAACGCCAATGTTTTCAAAAGCCATTCTAATAAATTCTCTTATCTCCGTGGTTTGCCCGGTTGCCAACACATAGTCTTCCGCTTTGTCCTGCTGCAAAATAAGATACATGCCTTCAACATAATCTTTTGCATGTCCCCAATCACGTTTGGAATCAATGTTTCCCATCCAAATTTTGTCCTGCAAACCTAACGCGATTTTAGCAACACCACGGGTAATTTTACGTGTCACAAAAGTTTCACCCCTAAGCGGTGATTCGTGGTTAAATAAAATACCATTGCAAGCATACATATTGTAGGCCTCACGGTAGTTTACAGTTATCCAATAGGCATAAAGTTTTGCTACAGCATAAGGTGAACGAGGGTAAAACGGAGTAGTTTCAGACTGTGGCACCGCTTGAACCAATCCATATAATTCTGAGGTAGAAGCCTGATAAATGCGAGTTTTATTTTGAAGACCTAAAATACGAACCGCTTCCAAAATTCGTAATGTTCCTATTCCATCTACATCAGCAGAGTATTCGGGTTCCTCGAAGCTAACATGAACATGGCTCATTGCACCAAGGTTGTAAATCTCATCAGGTTGAACTTCCTGAATGATGCGAATAATGTTTGTGCTGTCGCTTAAATCTCCGTGATGCAAAATAAAGTTCCTACCTTCGATGTGAGGGTCCTCGTATATGTCATCAATTCTGGAGGTATTAAATAGTGAGGCTCTGCGTTTTATGCCATGTACTTCATATCCTTTTTTAAGTAAAAAGTGAGATAGATAAGCTCCATCTTGTCCTGTTACACCAGTTATTAATGTTTTTTTAGCCATTGAGTTGTTTTTCTTTTTCCAATTTTTCAAGAAACCAAAATCTGCCAATTATACCACCTAAAGCTAGTAATCCGCCAATAACTCCGCCCATTACTAAAGCCTTTGCCCTTGATTTCCCGATCGGTTGATACGGACCCACAGGACGGTCGATTACCTGAAAGTAAGGGGTTGCACTTTTTAATAAAAATTCAGCTTTCTCCTGATTTTTAACGGCCTCACCATACATGATATATAACATTTCTATTTTTCGGGTTAATTGTTGCTTAGGCAATTGGTCAACGTTTAATATTATGTTGTGCGATTGATCATTACGTCGAGCCAAAGATGACTCTCTCGAACGCAGTTCGGCATAAATTGAATCCGTTTTTTTCTTTACATGGTCGTAGGTAGCCTTGTGTTTGCCAATGGTATTTTGAATATAAAATTGACTTAAAACATCGTACTCTGTATTGGCAATTGTAGTACTTAAACTAGGAAATTCAGTTTTTGCCGTGATATTCATAAAGGTGGTTTCATCATCAAATTCTACCGATAAAATACCTTCTTTACCCTTTTGTTGATCGCCTTTTAATAGCTTTGCAAGATTAGCAATAACTTGAGATTCAATATCTTCGGTCGAAGACTTTTCGGTAAATCTGAAATTTGATACGTTTTTACTATTTATCTTTATTTCGGGTTTTAAAGAATCTAACAAAAAGTTTCCCAAAAAATCTCTCTTACCGTTTACATCTACTTTGGTTTTTAGACATTGACCCAAGATAAGTCTCGATGTTGACAATTCTACAATTTTTTCATAGTTGTGTTTACCACCTCCACCACCTTTAAAGCCCAATTCGCCTAATATGGCTCCAACACCCGAAACGCCACCGGATTCATCATTTATTGTAAAGGTTAGCGGTGCAGCATATTTTTTTGGAGTAAGCCAAGCTTGAGTTAACATTAATGCAGAAACCAAAATTCCAATGATTACTACCCACCATTTTCTCTTCCAAACTTCCTTCCAATAAACTTTTACAAGTTCAAGTAATTTGGAAATATTAAAACCTTCTTCGTTGGCCATTATTGTTTTAATTCTCTGATAATGGTTATTGTTGAGAGTGTCAGGGTCATCAAGGATGTCGATATGGTTGCCATTGTTTGTAATTCCGTCAATCTATCTATTGCAGATTTTTTCTCTTTCTTTGGTGTGTCAAATCCATTTTTGGTTTTTGTAGAGTCTTTCTCTAAATATTTATCCTTCAACACAACATGCACTTCGGATCCTTTTTTAACTTTTGGATAATTCTTGAGAAATAAGAATGTTCGAGTTTTTTTTATGTGTCCATTGGCATGTTTTACATACGTTTTGCTGCGTTTTGCTTTTTTATCAAAACCTCCGGCAAACTGGTTTACATACCATTTTGCACTTCTGTTATAGTAGGTAACCACAATATTTAAGTTTTCGCCCTTTAATTGGTTTTCTGAGTATATTTCTTCAGCATTTGTACCAGTTTTTGAAATACTCACATGGTCGATTATTTTTGGGATTGTTATTATGTCACCGTCTTTTAAAACCAAATTGTATTTTGAATAATTCCCCCTTTTTAGGGCCAAATCAATTCTTGTAACTACATTACCCAAATTATCCTCAGTTCTTAAATAAGTTCCAGCCTCTGGAAAGGCTTCTTTTGTTAGCCCACCAGCTCGTTCAATAACGCTTGAAATCCGCTCATTCGGATACATTATTGCGTACTCTCCCGGATATTTTACTTCACCTTTTAAGGTTATAAATTCAATAGGTCCCCAATCAGGTGTTGTTCTAACAACGATATGGTCATAGGGTTTCAGTATAAAGTTGATGTTATCTTGCAGAGGGTTTAACTCATGATCAATTTCAATGGTGGTGGCATACGTTTCGGTAGGTTCATTATTTTCGACTTTTAGCCTAAATATGTCAATCTTGTTGCTGGCGGCCTCCATTTTTAGTCCTCCTGCCATTACCAAAATATCTTTAATAGAAAGTGTAGAATCGTAAACAAACTCACCGGGTTTTCGTACTGCACCACTTACAGAAACAAATAATTGATCTTGATATTGGGTCATGCTTGGCACCACAATTTGATCGTTAGGTTTCAGAACGATGTTTGCAGCCGATTCTGGGTTGTTAAATGCTGTTCGTAAATCAACAACCAAATACTCTTTTTTATACGGGTTGTTTGGAGGCGAACTGATGATATATCCAAAATCTGTGGCTACATTTTGCATTCCTTGCGACATGACTAACGCATCATAAAGTGTTATGCTTTTTGAAGGATCCCAAAAATGCTCTCCAGGATTACGGACTGCACCAGAAATTCGGAACGAATAACGGTCAGTGAACTGTGCAACTGTATAAAGTCCTACTTTATCTTCATTCTTCAATAAAAAGTTGTTGGGAGAGTTTGGATTTTTTAAAATGTCATCCACATAAACTCTTTTTAACTGATAGGTGCCATCAATATTTTTTCGGGTCAAATAGGCCATATTGGCATAAGCTTCTTTTTCCACCTTTGCCTTACTCAAAAGGTCTGAAAGACGCATACTATCTTTCAATTCAAAATTGCCACTAAAACGCACAGCTCCCGAAATATTGACATAATTCTCGTACGGTTTAAGGCTGCTATGCAGAATGAACATATCACCATCAGACGGAATTGGGTTTATTCTTTTAATCTCTTCAAGATTATAGTCTTTTATTTTTTGTTGCCCGTCTTCTTTATAAATATGCTGCACTAACCCATCGTACATTGTAGAGCTGTAGCCTCCAGCCCACTTTATTACATCCTTAAAACTCTCTTTTTCAGTAAGTTCATAAGTTGCACTTCTTCTTATTCCTCCACCATTTACCGATACCCTTTTTTGATATTTTGGAACAAAAATTACATCGTTGTTATGTAGATAAAAATCGTATTGTTTTTTCGGATCTACCATGAATTGGTAAACATCAATCGTTTTATCGCCAGATGAGGACATTAATCGGATGTTTCTTAAACTTGCTTCTTCCGTTGGGCCGCCGGAAACCATCAATGCACTTAAACCGTGATTTAGAGCCGATATGGTGTAGCTACCAGGGTTGGCCACGTCTCCATAAATATGCACTGTAATGGTTCGAGCTGTTCTAAGGCTTACTTCAAATTGTTCATCACTAAACATAAAACTTTGGCTAAAACGGCTTCTCAACAAAACCTTGGCCTTGTCAATAGTTAATCCTTTAAGGTATATTTTTTGTAATCTTGATGCCCGAGACGGCCTGATAAATCCATCTTCTTCAATTTCATAAACCAGGTCGGCTTGCGATGCTCCAAAAATGTTAATAGCAATAATGTCTCCTACATCCAAAACATAGTTGCCGGGGGTGGTGGCCGGTGTTCCGTTTCGGTAAAAATCAAGAGAGTTGTTGAAGAAAATGTCCATTCCATAGACATTGCTTCTTGCCTGATAATTGTCTTGCTCTTCTTCGGTAAGTTGGTCGTAAATGGCTTCGTCAAGTGTAGCTCCATTTTTTATTCGTTCCCGAATGCGGTCGGCAGCTTCTTTGCTCATTTTTTGCATCTCCGCCTCCGAGACTTTTTTTATCGAATCTTTGGATGAAGTATTTACACCTTTTGATGTTGTTGATTTTGTTGTTTGAGCATTTTTATTTTTGGTTTGATCATCATTTTCTTCTAAAGTCTCCGATTTGGTTTCGGCGTTTACATCTTCATCTTCCAAACCATCCGTTTCTTGTTCAGCCTTCATCTCCTCAACGGTGGCCTTAATTTCTCTTTCTAATGATGGAAGCTGGTCAGGTCGGATATTATCCAAATCTATACCTTTGGCTTTCAATCTTACTTTCAGTTCGTCTTCATCAACGCCCGCTTCTGATAGTGCACTTTGGGCGGCTTCAATTTCAGCATCACTATAGGTTTGAGCCATAGTATTCTTTACATTGAAAAGAAGAAACAAGCCAAGTAATACAACTCTTATTTTATCAGAAATTCCTAACATATTATTCAGTTAAATAATTGTGATTATAATCGTCCATCCACCTCCGATTTATCCAATATGGATTTTACATCGAAAAGGATGGACTCACTTTCAAGGATTGATTTGAAGTTTAGGTTCAAAAACTCAGTGTGCGAAACCGCGAGAATAATGGCTCTATATTTTTTTTGGGGTAAAGAATTGACAATATCAATGCCGTATTCATGTTTTACTTCTTTGGCATCTGCCCAGGGGTCATATACAGTAACGTTGCCACCAAATCCCTCAAGTTCTGTAACAATGTCAATGACACGGGAATTGCGAATATCTGGGCAATTTTCTTTAAAAGTAATTCCCAAAACCAGCATGTCTGAATTTTTGATTGGAATATTTTTCCCAATCATCAATTTAATCACTTTATTGGCCACAAAAGCCCCAATGTGCTCATTTACTCTTCTGCCAGACAAAATTACCTCAGGATAATAGCCCAATTGCTCTGCTTTGTGAACCAAATAGTATGGGTCAACACCAATGCAATGTCCGCCAACTAACCCGGGTTTGTATTTCAAAAAGTTCCATTTTGTGCCCGCGGCATCTATCACATCATTGGTGTCAATGCCCACTTTGTCACAGATAAGAGCTAACTCATTAACAAAAGAAATGTTTAAATCTCGCTGACAATTTTCTACTACTTTGGCGGCCTCTGCCACTTTCATAGAGGGAGCTTTGTGGGTTCCTTTTTCTAAAATGGTATTGTATAATTGGTCAACCTGTTCGGCAATTTCAGGAGTTGAACCTGATGTAATTTTTAATATTTTGGTTAAGGTATTTACCTTGTCTCCTGGATTAATTCTCTCTGGAGAGTAGCCGCAGAAAAAATCTTGGTTAAATTTTAGACCACTGCCTTTCTCTAAAATGGGCACACATATTTCTTCCGTACATCCCGGGAATGTGGTTGATTCGTAAATGACAATATCCCCTTTTTTAAGGTATTGCGAAATAGTTTCACTTGATTTTTCCAAAGGAGTTAAATCAGGCTTTTTAAAATTATCAATAGGAGTGGGGACGGTTACAATATAGACGGTATTTTCTCTAAGTTCTTCTTTATTGGAAGTGCAGAACAACCCTTTTGAGCCATCGTTATTGGTTTTTAAAACCGATTTCAATTCATGCTCGTCCATTTCAAGGGTATGGTCTTTACCGGCCATAAGTTCAGAAATTCTTTCTTGATTGATGTCAAATCCCAAAACGGCGTACTTTTTTCCGAACTCCACAGCTAAAGGAAGCCCTACATAACCCAAACCAATAATACATATTTTATAGTCTCTCATATTTCCTTCGACCAAAGAATTAGCCCTTGATTAACCTTATCATCTTTTGACAAAAAAGAAATAGAAAGTTGGTTTGATTTCATGTTGTTATTAAGTTTCTTGGTAACTTGAGTTACAAAATCTTTGTTTACCCCTTGTCCAATTATTTTTAAATTTATCAGTACTCCCTTTTCATTAATAGATTCCATTTTTTGATCTAACACGACTTGGTCAACATCTCCACTCATCTTTGAAATGGACTCAATCAAATCTTCAATTCCGGAAGTTTTTAAAAGAATGTTGTTTATGTCACCATATAATGGATGGTTCTTATTGGCTCTATATTCTTTTCTCATACCAGAATCAACAGATACCAACAACCCAAAATCAACCATACGATTTAGCTCTGTTCTAATCGAATTTGTACTCTCTCCAAATTCATTGGCCAACCCGCGTAAATGCCCGCTGCTATCAGGATTTAAGAATAACTTATAGAGCAATTTAATTCGAGTTTTTGATGTAATTAACGAATCGAGCATTGGTTATTTTACACAGCTTCGCCACCTCAGTCACATATATTTGACATGAGTAAGATTTCTACTCGCAAAAGTATGACAAGTTAATTTTATGAAAAACAGTTTATTACATTTTTTTTCACAAGTGTTGAACATAAAAAAAGGAGAAAAAAAGCCACCCTTTTAAGGTGGCTTTTAAAATATTTTTTAGTCGGGTTATTTTACATCGCCCATGAGTTTTCTTACCATCGGAGAGATTACAATGATAACTATGCCAGCAATCAAAGCATACATCGCGAATTGGGTATATCCGCTGGAATAAACTTCCAATTTTTCAATTGCTGAGGCATTTTTATCTGGCGAAATAGCCGCACCGAAAAGTCCGGCAATGTATTGACCGTAGGCACTTGCCAAAAACCACATGCCCATCATAAAGCCTTG
This sequence comes from Flavobacteriales bacterium, assembly GCA_020635395.1. Taxonomy (NCBI): domain Bacteria; kingdom Pseudomonadati; phylum Bacteroidota; class Flavobacteriia; order Flavobacteriales; species Flavobacteriales bacterium. The sequence continues at coordinate 112,347 of JACJZV010000003.1, read as the reverse complement.
AAGTCTTGGAGTAGCTAATTTGGTCATTAACGACAATCCAATTGGCGAAAGTGCAATCTCGCCAAACGTGATTACCAACCACCCTAAGATGAAAATATCTTGTGGAGCAATTCCCTGATTGGCAAACATTTTGTTTACACCAAAAATATAGAAACCTGCCGCCAACATTAAAAAACCTATTCCAAATTTTACAACACTATTGGGTTCGATTTTCTTTTTGTTTGCCCACAACCAAAGCAGCCCAACAAGAGGAGCGAAAACAATAACAAAGAGCGAATTGGCGGAGTTGTTTACCATATTGGGGTCGGCACCTAATGTTCCTTTGTCCAAATGTTCGGCTGCATAAAGACTTAGAGAGCCACCAGCCTGTTCAAAAATTGCCCAAAACAATGATGAGAATACTATAAATACCAAAGCCGCAACCAATTTTAGATTAGCCGCTCTATCTAATTTGGTCATTTCAAAAATCAAATAGGCTAGACTGAAAGGGCCAATGAAATACATGAAATAATCTGTGTAAACGGTATTTGATACCATTTTAACAATAATTGGCACGCAAGCCAAAGCACCAATATAAACAGCATACATATACCATTTTTGGTTCGGATTTTTGTCATAATCAATTGGAGTGTTGCCAATTGATCCCAAATGGTTTCTTGTGAAGGTAAATATCAACAAGCTGATAAGCATGGCAACTGCAACCAAAGCAAAGGCTACGTTCCATCTCAAATTTTCAGGTACGACCGATGATAAAATTGTTCCTTTTCCGATACCAATCATTAAGATGCCACCCAAAAAAGCACCCATATTTATGCCTGAATAAAATAGGGAGAATCCCGCGTCTCTTCTGTTATCGCCGTCTTTATAGAGTTGCCCAACCATCGATGAAATGTTAGGTTTGAAAAATCCGGTTCCAACTATCAGGAAACTAATTCCAAGAAAAAACCATGCACTTGGGTTGATGGTTAAAATAACACTTCCGGTTATCATAAGAATACCTCCCCAAAACAATGATTTTTTGAATCCCAGAATTTTGTCGGCAAACATTCCTCCAATAAAGGTAAAGGCATAAACCCATGCCTGAGTAGCCCCATATTGAAGATTTGCGGCCTCCTTTTCCATGCCCATTCGATAAACCATAAAAAAAGTGAGCATGCCACGCATGCCATAAAAGCAAAACCGCTCCCACATTTCAGAGAAAAACAAATACCACAACTGTTTTGGGTATTTTCCTTCAAAGTTTTGAATTATAGCGAGTTCAGCATCGTAATTGCCCTTTATTATATCAGAATCCAATGGATCTCCATTGGCAAATGACTTTTCGTTATTTGTACTCATTATTTAATTTTAACTAATTCCTTTCTCAACCATTACTTTATTTAGTCGTTTTACCAATGAAAACATAATGGAAGTTGCTATAATCAAGAGCAGAAAATTTACAAGGAAGAAATTAGATTTGTCCTCGTATTTATCCCACATACTTGCGAGCACACCACTCAATTTATTCCCAATTGCCGTAGCCAAAAACCACCCACCCATCATTAGACCTGTAATTTTGGCAGGACTAAGTTTTGATACAAGCGAAAGACCCATTGGACTTAGAAAAAGTTCACCAATTGTGATAACTCCATAGTTGCAAATCAACCACCAAACACTTACTTTAAACTGTCCATTATGCCCAGCTTTAACCGCGGCAACCATTATTAATACAGATAAGGCCGATAACAACAAACCCAATGCAATTTTCATTGGAGTGCTTGGTTCTTTTTTCTTTCTTCTTAAAAAAGTAAAAAATGCAACCACAAGAGGTGTAAGCAAAATTACCCAACCAGGATTTATCGACTGACTTAAGTTTGTGGCCCAAACAGTAACTGTGCTTCCTTCTGTGGGGAGTTTGGCTGGTTCTACATTTCTAAAATATACCGGATAATTAAATTCTTTTAATGGCACACCATTGTTTTTTTGAATTCTAAAATACTCATCATATTTAACTACAGAATCTTGTTTATACTCCATATTTTGGGCTAATTGAAGCGAATTGAACACTTTTTCTGTATTTCCGGTTAATTGACGGTCGGTATATCTATCGGCCCAAGTGTTTAAAGCTGAACCGTTTAACTTGAAAACAGCCCAAAATAAAATTACAACAGAAAAAATGGTCAATAATGCACCAATTGGTCTTTTATCAATTGAATTTGCCGTAAAATAAAGCCGACCATAAAAAAACACGATGGGAATGCTGGCAAAAATAAATGCATCTGTGCTATCCGTGCCAAATATTGAACTTGTGGTGTTTGTGGCACTGGCTACTCCGTTTATAAACCAGCCTATTACTCCAAACGCCAAAGAGGGGAGTAGGATATAAAGTGCAATTTTTGAAAATGGAAAATCTCCTTCCTGAATGCCCTTTTTTTCATCAAACCCTTTGAAATGTTTTGTGCCAATATAAAAAATAACAACTCCCACAAACATTCCTATTCCAGCTGCAATAAATGCGGCATTCCATCCAATAAGTGTGTATAATACGGCACCAAAAAAATTGCAAATAAAAGCTCCAATATTAATGCCCATATAGAAAATATTATAGCCTTCATCTTTTTTCTGAATATACTTTTCTTGATTATAAACATTTCCCAATAAGGTTGAAATATTTGGTTTGAAAAATCCATTACCAATAATAACCAAGGTCATAGCCAAATACAAAATAGGCAAGCTATGAACACTCATAAGAATATAGCCAATACCCATTAAGACACCGCCAAACATGATGGATTTTGAGTAACCAAAATAGCGATCGGCCAGCATACCACCAATAAAGGGCGTTAAATATACAAGTGCTATAAAAGTACCATATAAATCTGCCGATTCTTTTTCGGTCATTGCAAAGCCCTGTTTTACATCTTTGAGATAAAGTGTAAAAATTCCGAGCATAAGATAGAACCCAAATCTTTCCCACATTTCGGATAGGAAAAGAAAGGGTAAAGCCTTTGGATGCTTTTTCATATCCTTAAGAATTTGGTGCGGTTTCGGCGGTATTCATCATTTTTTGAAGCCATCTACTAAGGAAAAATAAAATTCCTGCAGCTGTGCCCGTCATTATAATAAATAGCATGAAAAACTGATAAAGATTGGTTATTTCCATTCCTAAAAAAGAGGGATATTCGGTTACTGCTGATGCATCTACATTTGTTGGTGGGATGAGTGAGCTTAAAGTACCCGCAAATTTGTTAGCTGCAGCGTTAGCTAAAAACCATGTGCCCATTAACAAAGAAGATAATCTTAATGGAGCAAGTTTAGATACCATGGACAAACCTATTGGAGAAAGGCATAATTCGCCCATTGTATGTATAACGTATAGACCAACTAACCACCACATACTCACTTTCTCGCCCATTCCAAGACCTTTAACTGCAATTGCAATAACCGCATAGCCCACAGCAATAAGAGCAAGACCCCATGCCATTTTGGTCGGAGAGGAAGGTTCTTTTCCTCTTTTATGAAGTACACCCCACAAAATGGTAAATAACGGAGCTAAACTTATAACTGCCAATGGGTTTATTGCTTGAAAATATTCGGCGGGCATTGTCCAATCTCCTATTGTTCTGTCAGTCTGACGGTCGGCAAAAAGAGTCAGTGAGGCTCCTGCTTGTTCAAATGCTCCCCAAAAGAATATTACGAAAAATGCCAAAACAAAAATTACAATAATCCTATTCATTTCGGCTTTGGTAAGACTTTTGTCACTTAAAATTAATGCAGGTACGGCAATCATGGAGCCGTAAATGAAATAGCTAATAATGTCGGTATCAGAGTTAAACCATTGTTTGAAGTTAAGCATAAAGAAAACTATGGCAATTGAACCAACGGTGAGTAAAATACTCTGCAAATCCATCTTTTTCACGGAAAGACCAATTTCATTTCCTTCTTCAGAAATAAGATATTTCTTTTGGTAAAGAACAAAAGTTACTAGGCCAATAAGCATTCCAATGCAAGCCGCTAGGAAACCCCATTTGTATTCTGAAAATGAACTACAAACCAGAGGTGAGAAAAAAGCCCCAATATTGATTCCCATATAAAAAATGGTGAATGCACTATCAATTCTGCGGTCATCTTTTGGGTAAAGCTGCCCGACCATAGTTGAGATATTTGGTTTAAAAAAGCCGTTTCCAATTATAAGTGCCGTCAATCCCATCCACATGAGTGCAATCCCATCGCTACCCGCACTGGCACTTAAAAACATAAAAAATTGGCCTAAGGCCATGAGTAAACCTCCAATTACAATACTTCTTCTGTTGCCCAAAAACTTATCACACAAATACCCTCCAAGCAACGGTGTTAAGTAAACGAGTCCAGTGTAGCTACCATAAATTTGCGATGCCTCTTGATCGTTTATCAAAAGAATTTTAGTCATGAACAATATGAAAATTGCCCGCATTCCATAATAGCTAAAACGCTCCCACATTTCTGTGAAAAATAGGAAATACAGCCCTTTTGGATGACCCGATTTTGGAGCAGACATATTACTGTCTATTATTACATCTTTACTCATAAATTTCTGTTTTTTAATTTCGGTAAAAATAGATTTTTTAACTGAAAAACAAATTCTTACAGTTTTTCTAATATATAATTTGTCATTCGTGTATATAGGTGCAAACGGGTATAACCACCGCTGATTCCATGGTTTTTATTGGGATAGTATTCCGAATCGAATGGAATATTTTTCATAATCATTTTATTTACCATTTCCGCTGAGTTCTGAAAATGTACGTTATCATCAGCAGTTCCATGTATGATTAAATAATTTCCTTTCAGATTATCCACAAAATTGATGGGAGAGTTTTCGTCGTATCCCGAGGCATTTTCTTGGGGCGTTTGCATAAAACGCTCTGTATATACGTTGTCGTAATATCGCCAATTGGTAACTGGGGCTACGGCAATGGCTGTTTTAAACACATCTGCACCTTTTGTAATGCACAAACTGCTCATGTATCCGCCAAAACTCCACCCCCAAATGCCAATTCTACTTTCGTCGATATAAGACATATTGCCAAAAAATTTTGCGGCTGCTATTTGATCTTCGGTCTCATATTTTCCCAATTGCTTATACGTCATTTTTTTAAACTCTGCTCCCCGAGCTCCAGTTCCACGATTGTCAACGCAGGCAATGATATAGCCATATTGGTTGGCCAACATTTGATGATAAAAATAGTTGCTCCAAAGCCATTGGTCTTGCACTTGTTGAGAACCAGGGCCTCCGTAAACAAACATCAACAAAGGATATTTTTTATTCGGGTCAAAATCATTTGGTTTAATGGTATAGGAGTTTAGCGAAACGCCGTTTTCAAGTTTTATTTGTTCAAAAACAAGGGGAGAAATATTATAAGAATTCAGCAATTCTCTGTGTTTTGCATTGTCTTCTAACATTCTTACCAATTCGCCGTTGCTGTTTTTTATAGAGTATTGAAACGGTGTTGAGGCCGAATTATAGGTGTGAAAAAACAACGAAAAGTCGGTGGTAAATACTCCGGTATGAGTGCCTTTTTCGGTGGTAAGTTTTTTCTTGTTTTTGCCGTCAAAATCAACCACATATATATGCCGTTCCAGCGGACTAACTTCGGTTGAAGTGTAGTAAACTTTTCCATTTTTTTCATCAACTCCCAACAAACTTTCAACTTCCCAATTTCCTTTTGTGATAGTAAAAACTTCAGGGCCGTCCAATTTGTGCATGTACAAATGCCAGTATCCACTTCGTTCGCTTTTTATGATAAAGTGCTCATTATCATTTAGAAATATCAAATCGTCGTTTATGTCGATGTAATAATTGTCCGTTTCGTCAAGGCTTACAGACACACTTCTTGATTTGGCATCCACCATTAATAATTCCCAATGGTTTTGATGTCTGTTCAGACGTTGAACGCTCAATTTATTTGGGTTTTTGGTCCATTTAATTCGGGGCAAATATTGGTCATTTTCCGAACCAAGTTCTATTTTTTTACCCTTGTTTTTAAGGTTGGTTATATATACATCCACCACCGAATTTTGTTCGCCGGCTTTTGGATATTTGAATCGGTCATGTTCTGGATATAGACTTCCATAAATGGTCATATCCCATTCTTTTACACGGCTTTCGTCAAACCGATAGTAGGCAATCATGGTTCCATCGGCATTCCACTCAAAACCTCGACTCATGCTAAACTCTTCTTCATACACCCAATCAACAGCACCGTTAATAATGCTATTTTTTGCACCATCAGTTGTTAATTGCTTCGTTTTATTTTTGACTAAATCCTTGACATATAAATTATTATCCAACACATAGGCCACTTTATTCGCTTGTGGATTAAAGGTGGCATACATGATTTTTTTGTCTGAAACCTTCGATAATCGGTTCGTTGTTTTATCCCAAACATAAAAGATAGATTGTGTTGAATGTCGGTAAATGCCCTCGGTCTCTAATGGAATTAAGGCTTTAGTTTCATCTTCCGACAAATTAAACGAACCAAAAGCAAATTTTCCCAAACCATTTGCGGCGGCTATTGCTTTTCCATCAATCAAAACACTTGTTTTTGCTCCGGTTTCGTAATTGTATTGCACCACTTCCGTATTTCCTTCGGCTGATTGCTCAATCTTGCAATATGTTTTTCCATCTTTTAGGTTAACAAAACCGCTAATCATTTTTGGGTAAAATACTCCCGAAGCCCAAATATCATTAAGAGCTATTGGCTTTTTTTCTTGCGAGAACGCTTGAAAAATGACCATTAATGCTATAAAAAAGGATATACTCTTCTTCATTCTTTTAATCTTTTGCGTTCAATATTAATAATTTGATTGTAGAAACAAACTTTATCATTGGTAGATTCGGATAAATGTGAGAAACTTTGGATAAAATGCCGAGAGGTGTTTTCTTACTTTCGTATCGATTATGAATTTGATTGAAGATTTAACGCAAATTGTTGGTTCGAATCAAGTTTTTGCCGATTCGGAAACCAAACAAAAATACGGTAGAGACATGACGGAAGATTTCGTTTTTGAACCGGATGTGGTAGTAAAACCTATGTCAGTAGAGCAGGTTTCGGAACTATTGAAATATTGTAACCAGCATAAAATTGTGGTAACCCCACGCGGAGCAGGAACAGGTTTGAGTGGGGCTGCGTTGCCTATAAATAAAGGCATTTTGCTGTCTATGGAGCATTTCAACAAAATTTTAGAGATGGACGAAGCCAATATGCAGGTAACGGTGGAATGTGGCGTTATTAACGAGGTTTTGCGTAATGCAGTAGAGGAAAAAGGGTTGTTTTACCCGCCCGACCCGGCCAGCAAGGGTTCTTGTTTTATTGGTGGGAACATTGCCCACAACAGCGGTGGCCCGAAAGCCGTAAAATATGGAGTTACAAGAGATTATGTGCTGAATTTAGAAGTGGTTTTGCCCAATGGCGAAATTATTTGGACGGGTTCAAATACGCTCAAAAACTCCACTGGGTATAGTCTAACTCATATATTTATTGGCAGTGAGGGAACTCTTGGAGTGGTAACAAAAGCTGTTTTGCGGTTGGTGGCAAAGCCTAAACACAACTTGTTATTGTGGGCCAACGTTTCAAAAGCGACAACTGCATGCAACGCAGTTTCACAAATAATGCTTTCGGGTGTTGTTCCGTCAGGTTTGGAGCTAATGGAAAGAAAGGGAATTGATTTAGCTTGCAATCAGTTGGGTTTATCAAACCCAATAAGCACGGAGTTTGAGGCCTCTCTTTTGATAGAAGTTGACGGCGATGATATGGAAAAACTCTTAACAGATTGCGGGCAAATTGGAGAAATTCTTTCAGGATTTGGAATCACAGAGGTGTTATTTGCCGACAGTGCCGACCAAAAGGAGCATTGGTGGAAAATACGAAGAAGCATTGGTGAGGTGGTGAAAAATCATTCGGTATATAAGGAGGAAGACACGGTGGTGAAACGCAGTCACTTAGCGGATTTAATGGCCGGAGTAAAAGAAATAGGAGTGAGGTATGGGTTTGAGTCAGTATGCTATGGCCATGCCGGAGATGGCAATTTGCATGTAAATATTTTGAAGAATGACTTAACCGATGAGCAATGGAATGGCAGGCATTTGGAACGTGGTATTCGGGAGATTTTTCAGCTCTGCAAAAAATATGGTGGCACAATAAGCGGTGAACACGGCATTGGTTATGTTCAAAAAAAATATATGAACGAACTGTTTTCCGAGACCCATATCGGTTTGATGAAATCCATAAAACAAGCCTTCGACCCCAATGGGATAATGAATCCGGGAAAGATTTTTTGAAATAAAAAAAGGCCGCAGATGCGGCCTTTTTTGTGCACTCGAGAGGATTCGAACCCCTAACCCTCGGAGCCGAAATCCGATATTCTATCCAGTTGAACTACGAGTGCTTTTGAGGGCTGCAAATATAAAGTTTTACATTTATTGAAAATCGGTTAATTGATAAAAACAAAAAAGGCCGGATTGCTCCGGCCTCCCATTCCAATTAACTAACCAATTAATTCAAATTTACCCATTCAAATAACCCAATATTCTTAATTTTATTTTTGGAAGTAAAAAAAATGACAATTGTAATTTTACCGTCATCGAATTGGTTTGGTCAAATCAACAAACTATTTGTAAATTCATATTTCTTGTATTTTCGCGGCATAATTTTACAAAATGGAATTAAAAGACGTTGTATCTATCGGTGGAAAACCTGGCTTACATCAAATTGTAGGCAAAAGACAAAATGGATTGATTGTGGAATCGATTGATGATAAAAAGAAAAGAAGTCCAACTTCTTTAACCAGCAAAGTTTCTATTTTGGATGATATTGCCATTTATACAACGGATGAAGACGTGCCTTTGAGAGAGGTGCTTAAATCGCTCGACGAAAAAGTAAAAGGTGGTTTAGAATTGGTAACCAAAAAAGATGGTGGAGAGGTAATTAGAGATTTCTTTAGAAAAATACTTCCAAATTTTGATGAAGAACAAGTTTACACATCAGATATTGTGAAAATCTGCAATTGGTATGAAACCTTAAAAGAGCATATCGATTTTCAAAAAGTTTCGGAGGAAACCGAAGGAAAGGCCGAAGAGACAAAGGCCGATGATGAAAAGTCTGTAAAAAAATCAAAACCTAAAACGGCAAAATCAGCTGCTGTGAAGAAAACAGCCACCAAAGCTGCTCCGGCAAAAGCCCCAAAGGTTACCCAACGGAAAATGAGTTAGGATTTACTCCTCATTTTTCGCGGTTGCTTTTTTACTAATTGTAAATTTTAGTGATTCAGTTGATTTGTCTAAATCAACTTTTATGGTATCCCCATCTTGAATTTCTTGTTTTAAAATTTCTTCAGCCAAGGGATCTTCCAGATATTTTTGTATAGCCCTATTCAAAGGTCTGGCACCAAAATCTTTGTCGTATCCTTTTTCGGCCAAAAATTCGCGAGCGGCTTTTGTAAGTTTAATATTAAATCCAACACTTTCAATTCTACTCACCAATTTCAATACGTTCAATTCGAGTATTTCGGCAATGTGTTCTTTGTTTAAATTGTTGAATACGATCACATCATCGATTCTATTTAAGAATTCGGGAGAGAAAAATTTCTTCAATGCATTCTCAATAACGCCTTTCGATTCTTTGGCAATGGCATCAATTTTAGCTCCGGTACTAAAACCCATTCCGGTGCCAAAATCTTTGAGCTGACGAGAGCCGATGTTTGATGTCATGATGATAATCGTATTTCTGAAATCAATCTTTCTTCCCAAACTATCGGTCAAAAAGCCTTCATCCAAAATTTGAAGCATCATGTTAAATACATCGGGGTGTGCTTTTTCGATTTCGTCGAAAAGAACCACCGAATAAGGCTTGCGTCTAACTTTTTCGGTTAACAAGCCGCCTTCTTCGTAGCCCACGTATCCAGGAGGAGCTCCAACCAAGCGGCTCACGGCAAATTTTTCCATGTATTCACTCATATCTATACGAATGAGTGCATCTTTATTGTCAAACAAATACTTGGCTAATGCCTTTGCCATTTCTGTTTTTCCGACACCTGTAGAACCGAGGAAAATAAAGGATCCGATAGGTTTGTTGGGGTCCTTAAGTCCAGCACGCGTACGTTGAATGGCTTTCGACAATTTCACAATTGCATCGTCTTGCCCAATTACTGCCTTCTTCAAGTCCTCGCTCATATTGAGAAGTTTTGTTCCTTCGCTTTGAGCAATTCTTTTGGTTGGAACACCCGTTATCATGGCTACTACTTCTGAAACGTCATCTTCCGATACAGTATAACGTTGGTTTTTCGTATCCTCTTCCCATGTAGCTTTGGCTATTTCAAGTTGCTCAAGCAATGTTTTTTCTTTGTCTCTCAACTTGGCAGCTTCTTCATATCGTTGACTTTTTACAACTCTGTTTTTTTCTTCTTTTATTTCCTCTATCTTTTCTTCGAGTTCCAAAATATCTTTCGGCACATGAATGTTTGAAAGATGTACACGAGCTCCAACCTCATCCAAAATGTCTATGGCCTTATCTGGTAGATGTCTGTCTGTAATGTACCGAACGCTCAGTTTTACAGCTGCCTCAATGGCTTCATCTGTGTAAGTTACGGAGTGGTGATCTTCATATTTTTCTTTGATATTTTTTAATATCTGAATCGTTTCCTCTGGAGTTGTAGGCTCAACGATTACTGGTTGAAATCTTCGCTCTAACGCTCCATCTTTTTCTATGTATTGTCGATACTCGTCCAAGGTGGTTGCTCCAACACACTGCACTTCGCCACGGGCTAAAGCAGGCTTAAACATGTTGCTGGCATCTAAGCTGCCAGAGGCACCACCCGCACCCACAATGGTGTGAATTTCATCAATAAACAAAATAACATCTTTCGATTTTTCAAGCTCGTTCATCACTGCTTTCATTCGTTCTTCAAACTGGCCTCGATATTTCGTGCCAGCCACCAAAGAGGCCAAATCCAGCGTAACCACCCTTTTGTTAAAAAGCACTCTCGATACTTTTCGTTGAACAATTCTAAGAGCCAAACCCTCAGCAATCGCCGTTTTACCTACGCCAGGTTCTCCAATCAATACGGGGTTGTTTTTCTTTCTTCTGCTTAAAATCTGACTTACCCGTTCTATTTCTTTTTCTCTGCCCACAATGGGGTCGAGTTTATCTTGTTCTGCAAGTTTTGTTAGGTCACGGCCAAAATTGTCCAACACAGGTGTTTTGCTTTTTGAGGCAGATGTTCGTTTGGCATCCGAACTTCGTTTTTCTTCCTGGTAAAAATCCTCAGGAGAATCGGTGGACATATCCGATTTTATGCTTGGGGTAATATTTTCTACTGCTGATTTAAAAATGTCGTAATCCACGCCGTACTGATGCAATATAGAGCTTGCAATGTTATCCTCTTCTCTCAAAATAGAAAGCAATAAATGTTCGGTACCAATAATGTCTGCTTTAAAAATTTTTGCCTCTAAATAAGTGATTTTCAGAGCCTTTTCTGCTTGTTTGGTTAAAGGAATATTGCCAAGATTGCCACTTTTTGACGCAGTTTCTTTGATGCTGTCTTCTATCGATTTTTTTAATCTTAACAAATCTATTCCCATGCTTTTTAGGTGCAGAAGTGCTTTTCCTTCTCCCTCCCGAATAATTCCCAATAGTAAATGCTCGGTGCCTATATAACCGTGTCCAAGCCTTATGGCCTCTTCTCGGCTAAACTGAATTACTTCTTTTACTCTTGGCGAAAATTTTGCTTCCATACAAAGTTTTTAACGTATCAATCTACTGAACAAATATAAAGGCATTTTGGATTGTCCTGCATCTGCAAACTTAACATCACAAAAATTTGACCAATAAATTGGATGTGTCAATTTGTCGGGCATAGGCAAAATATCAACTTTTTAGCCGCCTTTATGTCGCAAAAATTAAAATTTTGTGGAAATTGGGTGTCTCATTTTCAGCCAATTATTTAATAAATAGATAAGTTATTAAGGATTTATTAACAGCCATCAAGATTGCGGTAAAACTTTTATCTCCCTTTAATTTTTAAGATTTATAATTTCGTGCGTTGTAAAAAAACAATGGCTTTTAGAAACGATAGTAGGACAAAATTGGATAAAAAAGGGTTAACTGTTTCTGACGAAACAAGTTTGGGGCGAAAACCGCCTCAGGCATTGGAGTTGGAAGAAGCGGTTTTGGGAGCTATGCTTTTAGAAAAAAATGCTCCAATGAGGGTGTTGGATGTTCTTATTCCTCAGGTTTTTTACCACGATTCGCACCAACTTATTTTTGGGGCTATCAAGCGTTTATTTGACGAGGGAGAACCTGTTGACTTGTTAACGGTTACTGAAAATTTGCGTAAAAATGCTGAACTCGAGGCTTCGGGTGGTGCATATTATATTACTCAGCTAACTAACAAGGTTGCCTCTTCGGCCAATTTGGAGTTTCATGCCAAAATTCTTCTTGAAAAATATATTCAGCGTGAACTAATTCGCATATCTGCTCAGATAAGTAAGGATGCTTTTGAAGTTACCTCGGATGCTTTTCAACTATTGGATGATGCCGAAAAAAAATTGTATGCCATTAAAAATGATACCATTAAGAAAAATTATGACTCGATTGATGACCTAATTCATAAAGCTATAAAGCAAATTGAGGCCATGAAAGAACAGGGGAGTGGCCTTACAGGAATACCCTCCGGTTTTACAAGCATTGACAGAATAACCAATGGTTGGCAACGCTCAGATTTGCTTATTTTGGCCGGAAGACCGGGTATGGGTAAAACGGCATTTGTGCTTAGCATTGCCAGAAATGCAGCCGTAGAACACAAAAAACCAGTAGCAATTTTCTCATTAGAAATGTCCTCTTTGCAATTGGTAACCCGTCTGATTTCGGGCGAAACAGAACTGCCCGGTGAAAAGTTTAGAAGTGGCAAATTGGCCGACTATGAGTGGGAACAACTCAACGCCAGAGTTCAAAATTTGAGTGATGCACCTATTTATATTGATGACACTCCACAGTTAAGCATTTTCGATTTAAGAGCAAAAGCCCGACGACTAAAATCGAATAAGGGCATTGAAATGATTATTATTGACTACTTGCAACTCATGCGTGCCGACGAAAGCAATTCAAAAGGAAATCGGGAGCAGGAAATAAGCTATATATCGAGGTCTTTAAAATCGTTGGCCAAAGAATTGGATATTCCGGTAATAGCATTGGCACAATTAAGTCGTGCGGTAGAACAGCGGCAGGATAAAATCCCTATTCTATCCGACCTTCGGGAGTCCGGTTCTATTGAGCAGGATGCCGACTTGGTAGGCTTTTTATATCGTGCCGATTATTATGGTTTTACTCAAGATGCCGAAGGGAATGATTTGACAGGGTTAGCCGATTTTATTATTGCCAAACATCGACATGGAAGCACCGGAAAATGTAGAATTCGATTTAAACATGAATTTGCAAAGTTTGTGGATGTTGAATATTTTGACGATGCGGACGATGATAGTGGTATGGGAAGTGTGACCATTGGGAGCAAACTCAATGACGATATTACCAATATTGCTCCAGACGAAGACGACTTTGATTTTTAAAATCTTATTGAATTAGCCCCATAAAAATATTTTTTATACATTTGTTCATTTAAAACTTATTTAAGTTGAACAAAATTCAAAACTTCTTTACTATTAATGACTTAGAAAACCTTTCTGGGGTAAAAGCTCATACTATTCGCATTTGGGAGAAAAGATACAATCTTTTATCTCCTTCAAGAACCGAAGGAAATATAAGGACATATGACATTGAGGCTCTTCAAAAGCTCCTAAATGTTGCGGCTTTAAACGAAATCGGATATAAAATTTCAAGAATTTCTGAATTAAAGGCAAACGAATTGGGAAGTAAGGTTATTTCTGAGACCTCAAATTCAAGTGGAATCGAGCATTACATTAACAAGTTCAAAATGGCCATGGTTACCTTTAATCAGAGCATTTTTGAGCAAACCTACAGCCAATTGTTGGCCGGTTTTTCTTTTCGTCAAATCTTTCTCGACATACTTATTCCTTTTTTGCATCGGGTGGGATTAGAATGGCAAAGTCAAAACATAACACCTGCTCATGAGCATTTTATCTCGAATTTAGTTAAGCAAAAATTACACATCAATATTGAAAGAGTTCAGTTTTTGCAGCCCCAAAACGGAGTTGATAACGTTTATGTTAACTTTTTGCCTGATGGCGAAATGCACGAATTGGCACTGCTTTACATACATTACGAGGCATCGGTAAAAGGATATAGATCCATTTTTTTAGGCCAAAGTGTGCCAATGCAGGATATAGTCCACATATCAAAATTGTTTAACAAAATAACTTTTGTATCTCATTTTACGGTTGAACCGGTAGAGTTGAATTCTTACTTAACGGAGTTTGATAAAGAAGTTTTGGTTAACTCGAATCATAGTTTATGGGTTTCAGGCCGAAAAGTTAAAACTTTTGAGACATCAATCTCTCCAAAAATTATTTTGTTTAACGAAATTTTAGAAATTATCAACAAAATATAATTTCCGCTTGCAATTTTGTTTAACTAAAATTAGTTTTGCTTAAACAAAATGCGAAAAGTTAATATCATTGGTTCCGGTTTTGCCTCATTGTCGGCTGCTTGTTATCTATCTCAGGCGGGTTTTGATGTAAGCGTATTTGAAAAGAATGACCAATTAGGAGGTCGGGCCAAACTGTGGAAACACGAAGGTTTTACCTTTGATATGGGGCCAAGTTGGTATTGGATGCCCGATATTTTTGAACGTTTTTTTGGGGACTTCGGCCACAAAGCTGTCCATTTTTATGAGCTTGTTCGCCTTAATCCATCCTATCGGGTGTTTTTTGAGGATAAACCCAACGTTAGTTTACCAGCCAATTATCAAGAGATTCTTAATCTATTTGAATCAATAGAAAAGGGTGCATCGGCAAAACTGCATTCCTTTTTAGAGCGGTGCAAAGAAAACTACCATGTGTCGATGCAATCTTTGGTTTACAAGCCCGGAAAATCTCCTTTTGAGCTGGTAACCAAAGAAACAGCGTTGAAACTTCAAGAATTTGTAAAAACCGTTGGTGCAGATGTTAGAAAGCAATTTAAAGATGAAAGATTGCGGCAGATTCTTGAATTTCCGGTTCTTTTTTTGGGGGCAAAACCGGCAAACACCCCATCTTTCTACAACCTTATGAACTATGCTGATATGGTGCTCGGCACATGGTATCCTATGGGTGGTATGTATGAAATAGTGAAAGCCATGGTCGCTATCGCCGAAAATAATGGTGTCAAATTTCATACGAACGCCTCTGTTGAGAGTATCAAGGTTATTGCCAACAAAACAATTGGAATTGTTTCCAACGGATTTTTTTATGAGTCGGATTATGTTTTAAGCGGAGCTGACTACCGACATACGGAACAGCTATTAGAAAAGCAATACCGATATTATTCAGATGAATATTGGAGAGGTTTAACTTTTGCTCCATCGGCATTGGTTTATTATGTGGGATTTGATAAAAAACTGCAAAACCTCGAACACCACAATCTTTTCTTTGATGCCAATTTTGAGATCCATTCGGCAGAAATTTATGATAACCCCAAGTGGCCTTCAAAACCCCTTTTTTACGCCAGTTTTCCCAGTTTAACGGACACTTCGGTTGCTCCCATGGGCAAAGAACTTGGGTTTTTTCTAATACCTATTGCCACAAAAATTGACGATACGCCAGAAATGAGAGAACGGTATTTCGAACAAATATTGAACAGAATAGAACTGCATACTAAACAAAATTTGAAAGATTCTATACTTTTTCAAAGGAGTTATTGTATAAACGATTTTAAGCAAGACTACAACGCAGCCTTTGGCAACGCCTACGGCTTGGCAAATACACTAAAACAAACTGCCTTTTTACGCCCCAAAATCAAAAGCAAAATGGTTGAAAATTTATTTTTTACTGGTCAGTTAACGGTTCCCGGACCGGGTGTTCCTCCGGCCTTAATAAGCGGAAAAATTGCCTCAAACGAGATTATTAAAACCCATAAGAAAAGTAACTATGCAACTATATAATTCGATTTCTGAACAAACGAGTAGAGCCATAACAAATGTTTATAGTACATCATTTGCCTCGGCAGTAAAAATGCTTCATTCATCCATTCGGCAAGATATATATAATATTTATGGATTTGTTCGGGTGGCAGATGAGATTGTAGATACGTTTCACGAATACGATAAAGAATTTTTGTTGAACCACTTTGAGTCGGATTTTTATTATGCTGTTGAACATGGGATAAGCGTAAATCCGGTAGTGCAAGCGTTTATTTCAACATTAAAAAAGTATTCGATAGATGTGGAGTTGGTTGAATCTTTTCTAAAAAGCATGCGGATGGATTTGTATAAAAGCAATTACCTTTCAAAAAAAGAATATGAAGAATATATCTATGGCTCTGCCGATGTGGTTGGGCTTATGTGCCTCAAAGTTTTTGTAAATGGCGATGAAGATTTATACCAAAGGTTAAAACCATCCGCCATGAAATTGGGCTCTGCTTTTCAAAAAGTTAATTTTTTAAGAGATTTGAAATCCGATACAGATATTTTGAACAGAAGTTATTTTCCGAACATTGATTTCGGAAACTTGAATGAAAATTCGATGAATGAAATAATGAAAGAAATTGAAATGGATTTTGAACAAGCTTTTGATGGAATTATCCGATTGCCAGAAACGGCCAGATTTGGCGTTTATACTGCGTATCGCTACTATAAACAATTGCTGAAAAAGCTAAAACGAACGCATCACTCAAAGATTCTTCAAAGCCGCATTCGAGTAAATGACTATGTGAAAATGGCTTTGATGATGCGTTCCTATATAAACATAAAGCTCAATTTGTTATGAAGGCGAAATTTCTAATGCTTATTTTACCTTTCCTTTTGGCTTTCACAAGTGGCACCGATGTTCGCTCCACTTTTCATGCCTCTATGCATACCGAAAATGGCCTAAAATCATTTTATGAATCAAACAAAAATGCATCGGATGCTATAACGATGGCATACGCAGGATTAGGGCGTGCCATGATGGCTGAATATGCCACTTGGCCGTCAACGAAACTCTCTTATTTCAACGAAGGCAAAGATTTAATTGAGAAATCAATTAAGCAAAGTCAGCAGCAAGTGGAGTCGAGATATTGCAGATTAATGGTGCAATTAAATATTCCTTCTATTCTAAACTATGACGGAAACATTGCTTCTGACATCGATTTTTTTATAGCCAAAATGCCTTCGGCTTCTATGCCTTTGGATTGGAAAAAAAAGTTGACAACCAATGTTATGAATACAAGCCATATTTCAAGCTCCCAAAAAAGTCGTCTTTCAACATTGTTAAACTCATTAAAATAGTCTGATGATTCTAATAGCAATACTTACATTTTTTCTGATGGAATTTGTTGCCTGGTTTATGCACAAATTTGTTATGCACGGATTTTTATGGAATCTGCATGAAGACCATCATACGCACACCAACAGTGGTTTTTTTGAAAAAAATGACTCGTTTTTTTTGATTTTTGCCATTCCGGCCATGCTACTTTTTGCTGGTGGAACCTTCTATCACATTAAGGTATTTTATCCCGTTGCCATCGGCATTTCATTGTATGGATTGTGTTATTTTTTGGTTCATGATGTGTTTATTCATCAACGATTCAAATGGCTCCGCAACTCCAACAACTTTTATTTTAGGGCTATACGGCGGGCTCATAAAATGCACCATAAACACTTGGGCAAAGAGCATGGCGAATGTTTTGGAATGCTGTTGGTGCCTCTTAAATATTTCAAAGAAAGAGGCCGTTAATGAGGTTTTATTATTTCATTTTGCTGGCCATAACCCTTACAGGGCCACTGCTCTACAGCTTCAATAAAAAACTTAAATTTTATAAAAAATGGCCATTAGTTTTGATGGCAAATGCCGGTATGATGCTGCTTTTTATACCGTGGGATGTATTTTTTACAAAACAGCATATCTGGTGGTTTGGGGCAAAATATTGCTGCGGAATCCAATTTTTAAACTTGCCCATCGAAGAGTGGCTTTTTTTTCTACTAATACCCTTTTCATGTATCTTTATCTACGAAATTTTAAAGCATTATTGGTTTCCACAAAAAGGGAGCACACTTGCATTATTGGTATTTTTAGTTTTAGTTGCAGGCATTCTTATTTTGGTAGGTATTAAGAATTCTGAACGATACTACACCATGTCTTCTTTTCTTTTGGCAGGATTATTTATCATTCTTTTGGTGCTTTTTAGGCCAACTTTTTTAAATCATTTTCTAATGATGTACGCCATCAGCTTGCTTCCATTTTTCTTTATTAATGGAGCTTTGACCGGAATGTTCAGCAGCCAGCCAGTAGTTTGTTATAATGAATCACATATTTTAGGTATCCGATTGGTAACCATACCATTAGAAGATGCTTTTTACAGTTTTTCGATGCTTTTAACCAGTGTTTACATTTATGAAAAATTAAACAAACAGGCAAAAACAGGTTGAGCTATTGGTTAAAAAAAATGATTGATTTGGTGTATTGATTATTAAACTTTTTGTGTTGCTTTGCTCAATAAAAATTTGAATGTATGAAAAACAATATGGGTTTTACCGATAAACTAATCAGAATAATGGCCGCAATACTATTTGCACTTTTAATCATCACAAAACAAGTTCATGGCACATGGGCGTGGGTTTTGGGGTTGTTTGCCGTAGTATTTTTGGCAACCTCCGTTATCAGCTTTTGCCCGTTGTATTTACCTTTTGGCATCAATACTTGCTCTAAAAAAGGAAAGTAAGAAAGGTAAATTTCTGCCACAAATAATGCCATGAAATCAAATTTTTTGCTTTTGGGATTTTTTGTCCTGATTGGCTTGCATTCAACTGCACAAGTCTCATTTTTAGGGAAATATGGGGTTGAAAAACTTCGTGAACCGCAATTGAAGTCACTTTCTAAGTTGGAGCTTGGCTTTGATTTTCAGCTTAACGACAAATGGGTTTTGGGGTTGGGTTATGGATTATCGCAACCCAAAACAGTTTATGGAAATAAAGATTTTTATTACTGCGATTCTTTTGAATACATCGGTTTTGGACAACCTATATGTGTTGGAAACGATTCAACGGTAAACAGCGATTATTCCATACGTTATAAAAAGTCGGACTTTTTTGTTTCTGTCGTAAGAATGAAGGAAATAGAAAAGCACCGATTCTATGCGGGATTAGGCATTGGTGTTGACCGTTTTACAAGAGAAGAAAAGGTATTTGACCCACTGTTAAATAGATATAAAAAAGAGGAAGCATGGGCATTTCAAACCCAGTTTTTATTTAGATATCAGCACAAATTTTTTAAAACCGAATTTTTATCGGCCTTTGCCGAGCTGCGATTGAGTTTTTTCTATTCTCCGCAACCCAATTGTGAAGATGCCGACTGCGATAATTTCTTAACCTATGCGTTTAATTCTCAATTTAATTTCATGGTTGGTTTGGCTTTAAAAGTCAATTAGAGTTGCTTATGATGTTCTACACCGCTCATAAAAGTTATCTTTTTTCGGTTTATGTCAATCACATTTACCTTGATGTTCTTTCCCACTGAATCATTTACAAAATCCTCAATAGCTAAGAAAATATCGTGGTCTATAAAGTCAACGTTTTGGCCGTCAAGTGTCAACTCATCGCCCGCTTTTAAACCACTGAAAATTTTCATCAGCTCCGCACGATTGTAAAAGAAAACATCTTTCTTAAAATCAACAATAGTGTGGTTTCCGCTCTTTTCTGCTTTAATTGTTGATTTGAAATTGGTATAAATCACATAGATAATTCCTACCAACAAACCGATAGAAACTCCAACCAACAAATCTGTAAAATATATGGCTGCAACAGTTACAATGAAAGGGATAAACTGATCTTGTCCTTCCACAAACATTTTCTTAAAAAGTGTAGGTTTTGCCAGTTTGTAACCAACCACAATCAGTATGGCAGCCAATGCCGCCTCTGGTATAGAATTCAGTATATTTGGAATAAACAGCACGCAAGCCATCAATAAAATGCCATGGACTATTGCCGAAATTTTGGTCTGTCCTCCGGCATTAATATTTGCCGAACTCCGAACAATTACCTGAGTTACAGGCAGGCCTCCAATTAATCCCGACACCACATTGCCTGTGCCTTGTGCAATAAGTTCTCTGTTGGTTGGTGTTATGTTCTTTTTGGGGTCGAGCCTATCTGTGGCTTCTACACAAAGAAGTGTTTCAAGGCTGGCAACTACGGCTATCACGATTCCGATTTTTAAAACTTCCCAATTGGTTATGGCAGAAAATTTTGGAAAGGTTAAGATACTCGAAGCTCCATCGGAAGCCGAAAAAACGGGAAGCTGAACCATGTGTTCAGAACCAAGTGCCAAATGGGGAGGAAAAAATTTGTTCATAAAAAAACCAACCAAAACGGCCAAAAGTGGTGCCGGAATGTTGGCCAATATTTTTCTCTTTTTTATATATTTTGTTTCCCAAATAAGCAAAACAGCAAAACAGGAAAGGCCAATAATCACCGCACCAAGAATCATGTGGTCAAGATTTAAAAGTTCGGTAAATGTGTTTTCGCCGTCTGGTTGGTCAAAAGATGATTCACCAACCGGGTCTTTATCTATACCAAAAAGGTGCGGAATCTCTTTTAAAATAATGATGATTCCAATGGCGGCGAGCATTCCTTTTATTACCGAAGATGGAAAATAATAGGCAATTTTTCCGGCACCAATTACCCCCAAAATAATCTGGATTATTCCGGCCACAACAACGGCCACCAAGAATATTTCGAATGCACCCAAATCTTTAATGGCCGTGCCTATAATTGAAGCTAGCCCTGCCGCAGGGCCACTCACACCCAAATTGCTTCCGCTAATGGCACCAACCACAATTCCGCCGATTACCCCCGAAATAATGCCAGCCATAGGTGGGGCATCTGAGGCGTGGGCTATACCTAAACAAAGTGGCAAAGCCACCAAAAAAACAACTAATCCGGCTGAAAAATCTTTGCCGAAATAGCTAAAATTGAATCGTTGATTCATGTCGAATTTTAATTTTTTAATTACTACAATAAATGGGAAATACTTGGCTTTCGTAGAAATTAATAAAATTCGGGAGGGGGAGTGTTAACGTTTAGAATACAAGAATTGTAACTCAATTTGGGTTCTGTGTTTTTCCAAGTTTGCTCTGTTTTGTCAAAAAAAAAGGCATCAAAATAAATCTGAATAGCATACTCAGACTCATTCTCGTTAAATTTAATTTTACCATCTTTCTCTGTTTCAGTTTCGCTGTCGGTTTCATAAATGTAAAGGTTTTCTTCCCATTTAAAAAAGGAGTTGACACGCATGGAAGAAAACAGACATATAATAGATATGCACGAGAGTAAGATATGTAAGTTGCCTTTTTTCAATGAAGATGTTTGTGCAAAACAACGAATTTAATTTTGAATTTGTTTGGATGTTCGCTAAAAGTATCCATTCTATTTAAACTGAAACGCAACTTTATACACCAGAGCTATCTATTTCAAATTCTACCTCTATCGGCTGTTTTTCTGGTGTTTGTTTAGAGCTACTCTGTTTAAGAACATACATTATCATTACGATTAAAATTAACCCGACAACCGCTGTAACTGTATGATTTGCAGTATTTTTCTTTTTACTCATTGTGGGCAAATTTAAATTCAAGTTTAATTAATTTCGCACCGTGAAACGATTGTTTGGATTGACGCTACTTTTTGTTGTGCTTTTTGGAAGTACATCGTTTTCCGAAATTTTTCGACTTCCGGCTTTGATTAATCATTATCAAGAGCATGCCTTGTTAGACAACGATTCCTCCATTCTCGATTTTTTAACCAAGCATTATCTAAACAAAGAAAATCATGAGAACGAGCATCCTGCCGATCATGACGAACTGCCTTTTTGCGGCCACTCGTTTCATATAGCTATTTCTTTTTCCACCCACAATCAACCTCCGTTTGCTATGGGTTCTGAAAGGGGAGGTAACAAAAAAAGAATGGACTATGAACCCAAAATGTTTTCTGCTGATGTTTTCAATAACGTTTGGCAGCCCCCGCGGGTGGTCTAACTTTTACTGAGCTTTTGGCTTTCTTTCTGGCATTGCCTCAACAATTAGTTGCTATTTTTTAATCATTAAAATTTAATTTTAAATGCTTTCACGGATTATTCATTTTTCCATAAAAAACAAGTTTATTGTTGCCATATTAACCGTTACATTGCTGGTTTATGGCATATACGAAACAAGCCGATTACCAATAGATGCGGTTCCCGACATTACGAATAATCAGGTTCAGGTAATAACCGTAGCTTCAGCCTTGGGAGCAGGAGATATTGAACGGTTGATTACTTTTCCGATAGAACAGGGTTTGCAAGGCACTCCCGAAATTAAAGAACTACGAAGTTTTTCTCGATTCGGTTTGTCGGTGGTCACTGTCGTTTTTGAAGATAATATCAATATTTATTGGGCTCGACAGCAAATTTCGGAACGGCTGCAACAAATGAGCCACGAAATTCCCAAAGAATTTGGTACACCATTTCTTGCTCCGGTTTCTACCGGTTTGGGCGAGATTTATCAATATACTGTTCGACCCAAAAAAGGATACGAACAAAAGTATAATGCAATGGATTTAAGAACCATTCAGGACTGGATTATAAAAAGGCAGCTTTTGGGTGTAGAAGGTGTGGCAGAGGTTAGCAGTTTTGGAGGAAGGCTCAAGCAATATGAGATTGTTATTGACCCTGCCAAGCTAAAATCTTATCAGGTCAGTGTTTCGGAGATTTTTTCGGCTCTCGAAAAAAACAATCAAAACATTGGAGGGTCGTATATCGAAAAAGGACCTATTGTGCTGTTTATAAGAACCGAGGGGCTTGCAAAAAGCAATCAAGACATTGAGCAGATGGTGGTAAAAATGTTGCCCGGAGGGATACCTTTACATATTAGTGATGTGGCTAAAGTAGAAATTGGAAATGCTACTCGTTTTGGAGCAATGACCTACAACGGAACTCAGGAGGTATCTGGTGCGGTGGTAATGATGCTTAAAGATGCAAACAGTAATACAGTTATCAAAAACATCAAAAAACGCATAAAGGAAATACGAAAAACACTCCCGGAGGGCATCGAAATAGACCCATTTTTGGATAGGTCGAAAATGGTAAACAATGCCATTGGCACGGTTTCTAAAAACCTGATAGAAGGAGCTTTAATCGTCATTTTTGTGCTTGTTTTGTTTTTAGGAAATGTTCGTGCCGGATTGTTGGTGGCATCCGTTATTCCGCTCTCCATGCTTTTTGCCATTATTTTAATGAACATTTTTGGTATCAGCGGAAATTTAATGAGCCTCGGGGCAATAGATTTTGGACTTATAGTGGATGGAGCGGTGATTATTGTGGAAGCTGTGGTGCACCGATTTTCGAAATTAAATTCCTCCGAAATGTATGCCTCAATGCCTCAATCTCGTATGGATGAAGAGGTAAAACACACTTCTTCACGAATGATGAATAGTGCGGTATTTGGTCAAATAATCATTGTGTTGGTTTATCTACCCATTTTTTCAATGAAAGGAATAGAGGGTAAAATGTTTAAACCTATGGCTCAAACAGTAGCTTTTGCCTTGCTCGGAGCTTTTGTGCTGTCACTGACTTATGTGCCTATGATGAGTGCCTGGATATTGGGAAAACAAAGAACTTCAAAAAACAATTTGTCTGACCGAATAATGGGAAAAGTGGAGACAGCCTACCACAAACAATTACTTCGATCGTTTCGCAACAAATATGTTGTTATATCAAGCGTTTTGGTATTACTTGTAATAACGCTGTTTCTTTCTACAAGGTTGGGTGGCGAGTTTATTCCCAACTTGCCCGAAGGAGATTTTGCCGTAGAAACAAGGGTTTTAACCGGAAGCAATATCAACACATCGGTAGATGGAGCCTCCAAGGCATCAAAATTACTGTTGTCAAAATTCCCAGAAATAGAAAAAATTGTTACCAAAACTGGTACAAGCGAAGTGCCTACAGACCCCATGCCTTTGGACGCATCGGACATGGTAATTGTGCTAAAAGACCGAAAAGACTGGACTTCGGCAAGCTCCTATGCCGATTTAGAGGCAAAAATGATTGAAGTGCT
The DNA here is from genome assembly GCA_020635395.1 of Flavobacteriales bacterium. Classification (NCBI taxonomy): domain Bacteria; kingdom Pseudomonadati; phylum Bacteroidota; class Flavobacteriia; order Flavobacteriales; species Flavobacteriales bacterium. The sequence continues at coordinate 88,165 of JACJZV010000003.1, read as the reverse complement.
TGATGAGATTCCGGGGGTTACGTTTGGGTTTCAATATCCGGTGGCCATGCGGTTTAACGAACTTATTTCGGGAGCCAGGCAAGATGTGGTTTGCAAAATATTTGGTGAGAATATGGATACTTTAGAGCATTATGCCCAAAAGTTTGGTGCTATATGCAAATCGGTAAAGGGTAGCAGTGGCGTATATGTTGAGGCGGTTGCGGGAATGCCCCAAATTGTTATTTCCTATAATCGTCAGATTATATCGCAATATGGATTAGCCATTGAGGATATAAATAGTATGGTAAACGCTGCTTTTGCCGGTAGAAATTGCGGGGTGATATATGAAGGGGAAAAGCGATTTGACCTTGTTGTAAAATTGGAAAAAAGCCAACGGAGTGATGTTTCGGATGTTCAAAATCTGCTTATTGAAACTCCCAATGGTAACCACGTTCCGCTCAGTCTTTTGGCCGACGTGCAAGTAAGCAGCGGATACAATCAAATTCAACGCGAAAATTCGCAACGAAGAATTGTGGTTGGCTTCAACGTTAGAGGAAAAGATGTGCAGTCGGTGGTGCAGGAAATGCAACAAAAAGTGGAAAAACAAATAAAACTTCCGCCCGGCTATTTTATTACCTACGGCGGAGCATTTGAAAATTTAGAAGCTGCCAAATCGAGGTTGTCTATTGCCACGCCCATTGTGCTTTTTGTGGTATTTCTTATGTTATATTTTGCTTTTGGGTCATTAAAACAGAGTTTACTTATTTATACAGCCATTCCGCTTTCGGCCATTGGCGGTGTGTTGGCACTGGTGGTGCGAGGTTTGCCATTTAGCATATCTGCCGGCATTGGTTTTATTGCCTTGTTCGGTGTGGCAGTTTTAAATGGAATTGTTCTTATTTCTGAATTTAACAGACACAAACAACTCGGCTTTATAAACAATAATCGCATAGCCATTACCGCATCAAAACTACGGTTGAGGCCGGTATTAATGACGGCGTTCGTGGCCTCTTTGGGCTTTATACCCATGGCTCTGAGCACTGGCGAGGGAGCCGAGGTGCAAAGGCCTTTAGCAACAGTGGTTATTGGAGGCTTGTTGGTTTCTACTTTTTTAACCCTATTTGTATTGCCTATTCTTTACTCTTCTGTCGAGAAATCTTGGAGACCAAAAGTTAAAAAAAGTGCCTCTGTTTTGCTGCTATTGTTTGCGGTTGCCTCAACACAAGCTCAATCGCCAATAAGTTTAAAGCAGGCCATTGATACCGCTATCAAAAACAATAATTTTCTAAAAATAGAAAGGCTCAAACAAGAATACAATCATCAAATGATTGCCACAAAACGAACACTCAGCCCTACTCAGTTTTCGGTAGAGGCCGGACAAATAAACAGTTTCTATTTTGATAAGAATGTTGGTGTTTCTCAAAATTTTGCACTTCCAAACGTTTATTTGGCAAAAGGCCGTTGGCTTACTGCTGAGTGGGAGAGCAGTGTATTGCAAACTAAAGTTGAGGAAAAAATACTCGCCAAAAATGTTTCGGCAGTCTATTTTGAGCTTGTTTATCTCATAGAAAAACAAAAGACTTTGATTCGGTTAGATTCAATGTTTTCAAAATTGGTGGATGTGACTCGACAGAGATTTGAGGCCGGAGATTGTGATGCAATAGAAAAAGCGTTGGCCGAAAATCAATCGGCAAAAATGAATTTGCAATTGTTGAATATAAGCCAGAGCATTCATTTTCTTAAAAGTCAATTTCAATTGCTTCTTAATTCTGAAACAAAGTTTGAGTTGACAGATAAAATGCCTCAAAGAGCGGCGTTTAATAATTCTGACTCACTTTCAGTTTATGGGCATCCAGAAATGCAGTGGTATGAGCAGCAATTAAAAACTGCTGAACTCAACACTCAAAATGAACGTTTAAAAATGCAGCCGGAGCTGTCGCTTGGATATAATTTAATGAGTATGCAGGGATATGGTTCAAACAATCAACTATACGATAGCAAAATGCAGTTTCAGTCTGTGCAGGTAGGTGTGGGGGTGCCCATTTTTGCATCTGGTCAACGCACTCAGATAAAAGCCGCTGTTCTAAACGAAAAAATTGTTGAGCAACAATTTGTAGCCAAACAAAACCAGATGATGGTTGAGCTGCAACAAGCATTTTGGAATTATCAAAACTCGGAGGAACAATTGGCAAAATACGAACGAAATTTCAACAACAATTTCGATAAGATAATTGATTTGAGTCAAAAGCAACTAAAAGAGGGAGGGATAAGGTATGTTGAGTGGATTTGGCAAATGAATGAGGCATTAAACATCGAATTGGAATTTTTAGAATTACAGAAAAATCGAAACCAGGCAATCGTAGAGTTAAATTATTTGATAGAAAAATAGCAGTAAGAAAAATATGAAAAATATTATTATAATAACTTGTTTATCAATGCTTTTCATTTCATGTAAACGAGAAAATAAACAAGAAGAAGTACCAACAGAAAGTGAAGCGAATGTACTTGAATTGACGGCAAAACAGATAGAAAACGCCCACGTTAAACTTGGCAAATTGGAATCAAAAAAGCTTCATTCAAAAATTATATCGAATGGCAAATTGATATCTCCTGCCAAAAACAAACTATCGGTATGTATGGCCTATGCCGGTTATCTTACCAAAATGAATTTGTTTGTCGGAAAATCGGTTAAAAAAGGGCAGGTTTTGGCCGAAATTGAAGCACCTCACTATGTACAGTTGCAAGAAGATTATTTGGTGGCAAAAGTGCAGCTTGGCATGTTGCAAAAGGAGTATGTGCGACAAAAGGAACTCAACTCAACGCAGGCTTCCAGCAACAAAGCATTTGAGCAAGCTGAAACTGCATATCGCACTCAACAAATTGCCGCCAAATCATTGGAAGAAAAGTTGAAAATATTAGGTTTAAATCCACAAAATCTTTCGGTAGATAATATCTCAAAAACCATCAGTTTGCGGGCATCATCCGATGGTTTTGTTACCAAAATCAATGCGAACCCGGGTAGCTATTTTAATCCGGAGGATGTATTGTTTGAATTGATTACAGCCAATAGTTCGTATCTATCGTTATCAGTTTTTGAAAAAGATTTAGATAGAATATCCGAAGGTGTTTTGGTGATGGCCTATACCAACAATAACACTCAAAAAAAATATTCGGGAAAGGTGTTTTCTATTAACAAAACCCTTTCTGATCAGGGTGTTGCGGAGGTGCTTTGCGAGCTTCAAAACTCAAACGAACTCACACCCGGAACCTTTATGAATGCCGAAATAGAATCTGGATATGATAATGCATTTGTATTGCCGGAGCAGGCGGTGGTTTTTTATGAAGGCAAACATTACATTTTTGAAAATCAAGGTAATAACCAATTTAAAATGATTGAAATTCAAATCGGGAGTACTTCTGATGGTAAAATTCAGATAATCAATGGTCAACAGTTGATAGATAAGGAGTTTGCCGTAGAAGGAGCGTATGATTTGCTGATGGCTCTAAACAACAGCGATGAAGAATAAAAGGAAGTAATATTCCTTTTTGGTATTGTAAGATTGCTATGGTTATTTTCGCCGCAAAAAATAAAAAGTATGAAAATAGTTGGTGTAATAGGTTCGGGAACAATGGGAAATGGCATTGCACATGTTTTTGCTCAAAATGGGTATCAGGTTAATTTAATTGATATCAAAGATTCGGCATTAGAAAAAGCATTGGCCACCATTGGCAAAAATCTCGACCGACAAATAGCCAAAGGCGTTTTGACAGAGGGTCAAAAAAATGAAACACTTGGAAGAATAACCACTTTTACCAATATGGTGGATGGGGTAAGCAACTGCGATTTGGTGGTGGAAGCGGCCACCGAACAGTTGGAGTTAAAGCTCAAAATTTTTAAAGAAATGGACGATAATTGTCCGGCAGATTGCATTTTGGCTTCCAATACCTCTTCAATTTCTATCACTCAATTGGCAGCCGTTACAAAAAGACCCGAAAAGGTTATTGGAATGCACTTTATGAATCCGGTTCCGGTGATGAAATTGGTAGAAGTTATCAATGGCTACAGCACATCGAAAGAGGTAACAGAAAGCATCATTACCCTTTCAAAAAACATTGGTAAAGTGCCTGCTATGTCCAATGATTATCCTGGTTTTATTGCCAACCGCATTTTGATGCCCATGATTAATGAGGCTATTTACACCTTGTATGAAGGTGTTGGTGGGGTAGAAGAGATAGATACGGTTATGAAATTAGGTATGGCCCACCCAATGGGGCCTTTGCAGTTGGCCGATTTTATTGGTCTTGACGTGTGCAAAGCCATTTTGGAAGTGCTTTACAATGGGTTTGGAAATCAAAAATATGCTCCATGTCCGTTGTTGGTTAATATGGTAAATGCTGGAAAATTAGGCGTAAAATCAGGCGAAGGTTTTTACAATTGGACTCACGGCACCAAAGATTTGGTGGTTAGTCACAGTTTTTGTAAGCCATCGCTTGTAAGTGCCTGTAGATAGAGCCTCACAGAATTAGGGTTATTTTGGAAGTGAAAATACATACTTCAGATTTGCAGAGAATTTGAAGTATGTATTTTAAAGTGAAATAATAGCAATTCTAATGCGGTATTGGCGAATGCTTCTGGTTTTAACTCTTACTTTTCTTCGCAAAATGCCTATGCGTTTTTCTTGTGATATACTCGTTACAGAAACTCCATGATTGTTAAAACTCCAATGGCAACGTGTTGAATATTCATTGCCGTTAATCACATAGTGAAGCCCAATAACGCTGGTATCTCTATTAGGGTTAATGGTTTTTACGTATGCCGACCTGTAAAGTTTTGCTCGGATAGAATCGTTTGTCTGCTTTAATCGATAATACTCTATTCCGGTTTTTAGTGAATCAAAAGAGTTATTGGCAATCATTTCAAAACGATTGATTATCAATGTGTCAGATTTGAGCGAATGAATTTTTTGTATTTCAAGATAGCTACCATTACCGTCATAATCAAATTGTAATACGGAAGAATCGGAAGAGATTTCAAGTGCGAAAGTCATTTGGTAAACCGGATTGGAATAGCAGTAATAGGAAGCTTCTGAAGGAGTATCTTGATGGGTGACTTTTACGTAAAAAAAATCTTTTTGCGAGCCAATAAATGTATCAATAATAACCACCAAATTTCTGCTCTGCGAAAAACCTTTCAAACCAATGCCCGGAGTAATAATTAGAAAGAAGACCAAGTGGATTTTTAAGACTACCAAAATCAATGTGTGATTTGAAAACAATTTAACCGGATAGTCTTGTGTTGAATTCACTAAATTTGCCGCTTCTTCAAAAAAACGAAGATACAACATGACAAATTCATTATCCAAAAATAAAATTTACGGCGAATACAAAGGCTTTGATTTGCCTGCATTTGAAAAAGAAGTTTCAGAATATTGGGCTAAAAATAACATTTTTGAGAAGAGCATTTCCAATAGAAATGGAGCCAAACCGTATGTTTTTTTTGAAGGTCCGCCATCGGCCAATGGTATGCCTGGCATTCATCACGTTATGGCCAGAACCATCAAAGATATCTTTTGTCGATACAAAACGTTGCAAGGTTTTCAGGTACACCGAAAAGCCGGATGGGATACGCACGGTTTGCCCGTAGAATTGGGTGTTGAAAAAGAATTGGGCATAACCAAAGAAGACATTGGCAAAAAAATAACGGTAGAAGAATACAACGAAGCCTGCAAAAAGGCCGTAATGCGATATACCGATATTTGGAATAATTTAACCAAACAAATGGGCTATTGGGTAGATATGGAGCATCCCTATATTACCTATGAACCCAAATATATGGAGAGCGTTTGGTGGTTGCTCAAACAAATTTATGATAAAGGATTGATATATAAAGGATACACCATACAGCCATATTCTCCAAAGGCCGGAACAGGGTTGAGCAGCCATGAGCTAAATCAACCCGGAACGTATCAGGATGTGACCGATACCACCATTGTTGCCCAGTTCAAATACGAAAAAAGAGAAGGAATAAATCCTCCATGGAAAGAAACAAGTGGAGATGTTTTCTTTTTGGCCTGGACAACCACACCGTGGACATTGCCCAGCAATACTGCCTTAACCGTTGGAGAAAATATTGATTATGTACTGGTAAAAACGTTTAATCAATATACCAAACTCCCAATTAAAGTGGTTTTGGCAAAAACATTGGTTGCCAGTCAGTTTTCGGGTGGATTTGAAAAGGTAGAAAATGAAGTTGATTTTGAATCGACTTCGGTAAATAACAAAAAGATACCATATCTAATTCTTGATGAATTTAAAGGTAAAGATTTGGTAGGTTTGCGTTACGAACAATTGCTCAAATATGCTCAACCCTATCAAAAGGCCGAAAATGCCTTTAGAGTAATTTCGGGTGATTTTGTAACTACCGCAGATGGAACGGGAATTGTACACACCGCCCCAACCTTTGGTGCTGATGATGCTAAAGCCGCCAAAAATGCAAAGCCCGAAGTGCCGCCAATGTTGGTGTTGGATGACAATGGAAACCCAATTCCGTTGGTTGATTTGCAAGGAAAATTTACCAAACATGTCGGAGAACATGCAGGGAAGTATGTCAAAAATGAATACTACAACGAGGGCGAAGTTCCAGAAAAATCGGTGGACGTAGAAATTGCTATCCACCTGAAAGAAGAAAATAGAGCCTTTAAAGTTGAGAAATACAAACACAGCTACCCAAATTGTTGGCGGACTGATAAACCTATTTTGTATTATCCACTCGATTCATGGTTTATTAAGGTAACCGATGTGCGGGATAGAATGTATGATTTAAACCAAACCATCAATTGGAAACCGAAAGCAACAGGGGAGGGGCGGTTTGGCAATTGGCTAATAAATGCAAATGATTGGAATTTGTCCCGATCAAGATACTGGGGCATACCGCTACCTATTTGGCGAACAGAGGATGGTTCGGAAGAAATTATAATCGGTTCGGTAGAAGAATTAGTCGGTCAAATCAACAAATCCATTGAGCTTGGAAATATGACTAGCAATCCGTTTGCCCATTTTGAGGTTGGCAATATGAGCGAGGCAAACTATCAGAAAATTGATTTACACAAAAATGTGGTTGACAAAATAGTCTTAACCTCATCTACCGGAAAACCAATGCATCGCGAAAGTGATTTGATAGACGTTTGGTTTGACAGTGGCTCTATGCCTTATGCTCAGTGGCATTATCCATTCGAGAATAAAGAAAAAATTGATCAAAACACCGCTTTTCCTGCCGACTATATTGCCGAAGGAGTTGACCAAACCCGCGGTTGGTTTTATACGCTTCATGCCATCGGCACCATGGTTTTTGATTCGGTGGCATATAAAAATGTTGTTTCTAACGGCTTGGTGCTTGATAAAAACGGCAATAAAATGTCGAAACGCTTGGGCAATACAGTTGACCCATTTAAAACGATGGACTCATTTGGGGCCGATATTGTGAGGTGGTATATGCTTACAAATGCCTCGCCATGGGACAATTTGAAATTTGATGAAGCCGGGTTGGATGAAACCAAAAGGAAGTTTTTTGGAACCCTTTATAACGTTTATTCATTCTTTGCTTTGTATGCCAATATTGATGGATTTAAGGCCAATGAAAAAATTGAATCAACAGATTGGCAGGAAATTGACCGATGGATTATTTCAAAACTCAACAGCTTGATAGCCGAAGTGCAGGATGCAATGGATGATTATGAACCTACAAAGGCCACCAGAGCTATTGAAGAATTTGTGACAGACCATTTGAGCAACTGGTACATTCGGCTTTGCAGAAAACGATTTTGGAAAAACGACAATCCAAAAGACAAAGAAGCAGCCTACCAAGTTTTATATACCTGTTTACATGATATTTCGGTTTTAATGGCTTCTTTTTCACCGTTTTATGCAGATAAACTTTATGTAGATTTGACAGGGGGTAAAGAAAAAGAGTCAGTTCATTTAGCAGATTTTCCGGTGTTTACCACGGCACTCATAAACAAAGATTTGGAGCAAAAAATGCTACTCGCTCAAAGATTAACCTCCATGGTATTGGCCATTCGCAAAAAAGAAATGGTTAAAGTACGTCAACCCCTTCAAAAACTGCTTATTCCGATACAAAATGATGAGATTAAAAATCAAATTTTGTCTGTAACGGAAATAATAAAACAAGAAGTTAATATCAAAGAAATTGAGTTTTTGACAGCCGATAGCTCAATTCAGATTGTGCAAGAAGCCAAGCCTAATTTTAAACAACTTGGTCCCAAAGCCGGAGCCAACATGAAATTTATCGCAGAAGCCTGCAAGGCATTATCGCAAGAAGATATAGCCGCTCTTCAGGGTAATGGTTCAATAGAACTGCATCTATCCAATGGCAGCACATTTGAGCTGGCTTTGGAAGATGTTCAAATTGCATCTACAGACATGCCGGGTTGGCAGGTGGTGAGCGAAAATGGGTTAACTGTGGCGTTAGACATGACCATTACCGAACAACTTGAGCTGGAAGGTTTGGCCAGAGAATTGGTAAATAAAATTCAAAACCTCCGTAAAATCAAAGACTTACAGGTTACGGATAAAATTGTGGTGGAGCTCCAATCGATGCCTAAAATTAATATGGCAATCGATGAGTTTAATGATTATATTCGCGGCGAAATTTTAGCTGCCTCTATTGAGGTTTTTGATGTAGTGCAGAGCGAGGACGAAGTTGAAATTAATGAATTTAAGTTACGAGTAAATATTCATAAGGCTTAATAAACTGTTATGAGTGAACAAGAAAAAACAAGATACTCTGATGCGGAATTGGAAGAATTCAAAGAGTTAATCGAAAAAAAATTAGCCGATGCGAAAGAAGAGTTGAACAACCTTATTAAATCTTTGCAAAGCGAAAACGAAAATGGCACCGATGATACAGGTAGTTCTTACAAAACTATGGAAGACGGTTCATCTACCTTGCAAAAAGAGAGTATATCGCAAATGGCAGCTCGATTGAAAAAATATGTATTCAATTTAGAGGCGGCATTAGTACGAATTAAAAATCGGACTTATGGAATTTGTCGCGTTACTGGAAACCTTATTTCAAAAGAGCGATTAAAAGCAGTGCCTCATACCACACAAAGTATGGCCGCCAAAGTAAATCAATACAGATAATTGGAACAAGAAATAAAAAAAGGTCTTTTTGGCAAATTTGTTCTTGCCATTTTTGTGGTTCTTCTAATATTAAGTGCAGACCAGTTTTTAAAATTTTGGGTAAAAACCAATATGGTTTTGGGAGAAAATGGAGAAATACCAGTTATAGCCAATTGGTTTAAACTACATTTTACCGAAAACGATGGTATGGCTTTTGGGCTAACCTTTGGCAGACCGGATGGAAAAGGAAAACTTTTTCTAACTCTTTTTCGGTTAGTTGCAGTTTCTGGTATCATTTATTACCTTATTCATCAAATTAGAAATGGAGCAAAAAAGGGAACCATTATTCTAATTGCACTCATCCTTGCCGGAGCATTAGGCAATATTATTGACAGCGTTTTCTACGGTTTGTGGTTTACCCAAAGTCATGTGTTTGGCCTACCCGCAGAGTGGGCCGTTGATGGAAACAATTATGGAAAACTGTTTTACGGAAAAGTGGTAGATATGTTTTATTTCCCCCTTTTTCAAGGCACCTACCCAAGTTGGTTTCCTGTGGTTGGCGGGCAGCCTTTTACTTTTTTTAGTGCTATATTTAATCTGGCAGATGCTTCCATAAGCATTGGACTTATATCTATTCTTGTTTTTAAACGAGAATTGTTTGGAAATTCTTCCATTGTTCTTAATTCTGAATCAAAAGATACCGAAATGGAAGAATTTGGACAGGATACATTGACCGAGGAAACAAAATAATTAAAAATTAATCCATTAAGTTTTTGAAGTACGTTGGGTATTTATAAATTTGCCCCATACTTATAAAAAGTAGTAATATTTAAAAAAAAGATCGAAATGAGAAAACTTTCACTATTAATTGCCGCTTTTGCTTTATCGTTTGGTATGGCAAACGCACAGAACGGATTGCCTGCTAATGCAACACCGGGTAAGTGTTACGCAAAGTGTTACATTCCAGATCAGTGGAAAACTGAAACGGAAAGAGTTATGGTTAAAGAAGCTAGTACAAAACAAGTTGCTGTTCCTGCAAAATTTGAAACAAGAACAGAAAGAGTTTTAGTAAAAGAAGCTTCTAAAAAATTAACTGTAATTCCAGCTAAATACGAAACTAGAACAGAGCGTATTTTGGTAAAAGAAGCTTCTAAAAAAATTCAAACAATTCCTGCTCGTTACGAAACAAGAACTGAGCGTGTTTTGGTAGAAGAAGCTACAACAAAATGGGAAAAACAAAAAGATGCAATGTGTCGCTCAGAAAATACTGACGATTGTATCGTTTGGTGTATGGTAGAAGTTCCTGCTCAGTACAAAACGGTTACAAAACAAGTATTGGTTGAAGCTGCTAAAACAGTTGAAGTTGAAATTCCTGCCGAGTACAAAACTGTTACAAAACAAGTAATGGTAGAAGCCGCTAAAACAGTAGAAGTTGAAATTCCTGCTGAGTACAGCACTATTACAAAACAAGTTCAAGTTTCTGCTGCGACTGTTAGCACTGTAGAAGTTCCTGCCGAATACTCTACTGTAACTAAAAGAGTTTTGGTTAAAGCTGGAGGTATGGACGAATACAGAGAAGTTGTTTGTAATAAAAACATTACCAATGATTTGGTTCGTCAGGTGCAAATGGCTCTTATGGCCAAAGGTTATGATGTAGGTCCAGCAAGAGCTGACAACATCATGGGTAAAGACACAAAAAATGCTTTGATTAAATATCAGCAAGACAACGGGTTGCCAGTTGGAAACCTTAACAAAGAAACCTTGAAACATTTAGGTATTGCTGAAAGATACTGGAACTAATTACTATTGGTTCTTCAAAAAAAAAAACACCGATTTATTCGGTGTTTTTTTTTGCTTCTTTTTAAGAATTTTTTTTCCGCTTCCAACGCTTGTGCGTCCAAAGCCAATATTCTGGTAAATCTTTAATCTGTTTTTCCAACATTGAGGTATGTTTTTGGGTTATGAATTCTAGAGGTTCTACAGATGGATTATCGCTAATTAAATCCATTTTAAAAGAATAATAACCTCTTTTAACCTTACTAATGGCACCAAAAATTACCGGATAGTTATACAGCTTGGCAAATCGTTCGGTGCCCGTGGCCACCGCAGTTTCTTGATTTAAAAAGTCCATCCAATATACCGTTTTGCTATGCGTCGGACTTTGGTCGGCACCAAAAATGGTTACCGTATTCTTATGACTTTCGTTCAAAAAGTAACTCGAAGTTTCGCGAGTTGAAACAAGCCTTAGACCATATTTTCCGCGAGATTGAAGCATGATTCTATTAAAGAAATCGTTTTTAAGTTTGGAATACAATCCAACAGCTTGAAGTTCAATTTGCTGGCTAATTCCCACCGCCAAAATTTCCCAGTTATTGTAATGACCACCAACCAAAATAACAGATTGATTGTTGCGGGCATACTGATTTATTAACTCCGGATTTTGGATAGTAAAACGTTTATTTATTTCTTTTTTGGAAATGCTGAATAGTTTTACGCTTTCCACAATCAAGTCGCAAAAATGGCGATAGAATTTTTTTTCGATGCTTCTACGTTCTTGTTGATTTTTTGCTGGAAATGAATTGCACAAATTGGTTCGAACCACTTTTTTTCGATAGCCAACCAAATAGTAAATTACAAAATAAAGAATATCCGATAATCGATAAAGCACCCAAAACGGCATAAACGAAATCGGCTTGATTATAAAATAGTATAAAATCTTACTGAGCATTAGGCAGCCAATCTACACCGCATTTACAAATCAAGCAAACCTTCCGGCAAATTCATGGTAAGTATTTTTGATTTATGATCAAACGAATGGATAAATTCTTCCACCAATGGTATCAGGCACTCTTTTGATTGATATTCCAATTTTAAAATGGGATGTGCCGGATTTTCTATGACTTCTTCAATAATACCAATTTTGCCCTTTTCTACATCTACCACAGCATATCCCTCTACAAAAAGAGCCTCATTCTGATCTTCGGTTCCGGTCATAAATAGTTGCTGCCCTTGAATAAGCTGTGCTTCTTCAAATGTGTTTACATCATAGAATTTTACTACATACGGGTTAGAACCTGAAATGGATTCAATAAAAAAAGGAACCGGTTTTTGATTGATTAACAAAAACAACGGTTCCTTAAAATCTATTTCTTCGATAAATTCTACTCTCAACAAACCTTCATAGCTGTGGGTTTTGTTGATTTTACCCACCAACATAAGTGGATGAGCAGAAAATATCATTTAATGTAAATTATTCCTCAGTTGAAGTTTCTTCAGACGAAGTCTCTGGGGCAGTTTCTTCGGCTGTATCTTCTACAACTTCTTCGGTGGTTTCTTCTGCTACTTCCTCTGCAAGAGGTGAATTTTTTGCCAAAATAGCTTTTTCACGCTCTTCCCGAACTTTTGCCTCACGATCTAAAGCTTCTTTTTTAGCAGCCTCTTTAGCGTCCGCCAATCGGTCACGTTTTCCTTGAATGCGGCCTTCTTTTTGGTCTAACCAATCTTGAAATTTTGTTTCAACTTCTTCAACCGGAAATGCACCTATGGCAGCTCCTTTTAATAGGTGATGTTTATACAACACACCTCTGTAGCTCAAAATGGCTCTAACCGTGTCTGTTGGTTGAGCACCGTTTTGCAGCCATTGCACTGATTTGTCAAGGTCAAGGTCGATTGTTGCCGGGTTGGTGTTCGGATTGTACGAACCAACTCTTTCAATAAATCTACCGTCTCTTGGAGCACGTGCATCCGCCGCCACAATGTAGTAAAAAGGCTTTGATTTTCGCCCTTTTCTAACTAATCTTAATTTTACTGACATAAATCTTTTATTAATTCCCGGAGTCTCCAAATCCGGGGCGGCAAAAGTCGTTTTTTTGTTTTAGAAAAACAAGGATTGTTTTGGCTTAAATAGGAGAGAAGTATTATTGGTACTCGAATTTTGGGAAAGCAACTATCCGATTGTTTTTTGTATCGAAAAGAACAACCGAAATGTAATGCGTGCTTTCATTTTTTATTTCCACTCCATTTTTCGTAGCATTCATTTTATCGGATGAGTTTGGTTTTAACTCAAAAATAGTCTTGAATAATGACAAACTGTCGTTAATATTTAGTTCCCACTCGTTAAAACTATGGTTTGAATAATCTTTGGGTTGAATTTAACCTTTGGCTGAACGGGAGTGAATATATGCTTTAAGTTATCGGAAATGTATAGGTGATTGAAAACCTCCAATGTATCTCCATACTGAACAGCAGAAGTAGAACCAGGGGAAGCAAAGCGAGGTGTCGTTCTTTCGAAACTATCAATTAATTTTTGGTTATGAAAAACTTTAATTTTGCAGACATTAAAGGTTTCGCAATCAAAATCAATTTCGTAAAGTTCTTTAGAAAATACTTTAAACTGTTCCGAAAAAAAGAAAGTATCGCCTAAAGAGTATCTTCTAATTGTTGTATGTGCAATAAGCCTTATTCCGTTGCTGCTTAGTGCTACACAATTTCCATATTTTAGTTTTCTACCTAAATCTTTGTTTTTCAGTGGTTTAAAACCGTTGTACCTCAAATAAATACAAGTATCTGAGTTGCCAACTACGGTGTACGAGCCTGGTATTTTAATTATTTCGCCTGTTTTTTTATTGATTATTAATGACTTATGGCTTGGAATATACACATTAATAAATACAAAATACTTGGCATTTGTGTAGTCGGCTCGCAGAAAAGTATCGGTAAAAATCAGTTGTGAATCGGCATTGTTTTTAATTTCTAAATAGCAATTACGATTAAGAAAATTTTCTGTAAAAATAGCCGTTTTGTCAAAAATAAAAAACTCTTTTTTCACAATAAAATCCGGTTGATGCAACTTGTTGGTGTCAATTTTTAAGAAATAATTGCCCAATGAATCAGAAACCAAGTCCACCATGTCGCTGTAGAAATCAACTTCGTTTAGAAACTCAGGTTTTGGTTGCATGTAAGCCTCTTCCCAAGAACACTGCCCAAACAGATTTAATTGACCAACAAGTAAAGATAAAATAGCCAGCGTTTTAGTTAGATTCATATTTTTTGGTTTTCTAAGATTACCTTCAACAACATTTCCAACGCCAAATTCGCTGAGCGTTCGATGTTTTGTATGCGGTCGCCACCAAGATGATGCACTTTGCTGATAATCTCATTTTGGGTAGCCACGGCCATCCAAACCGTGCCAACAGGCTTATCCTCGGTGCCGCCACTTGGACCGGCAATACCCGAAATGGCTACGCCGTACGTCGCATTCATTTTTTGTCGTACCGATGCGGCCATTTTTTCAACCACTTCCTGGCTTACAGCTCCTTGTTTCCAAAGCATATCACTATCAACGCCCAATTGTTCGGTTTTATTTTCGTACGAATAGGTTACCACCGAACCCGGAAAATAAGTAGAACTGCCCGGAACGGAGGTAATTAAATGTGCCAAATAACCTCCGGTACAACTTTCGGCAAGGGATACGGTTTCGCCGTTATCCCTGAGCATCCTACCAACAACTTCTGCCACAGTTTCGCCTTCATCAGAAATTATAGCATCGCCCAAAATGTTCTTTATTTTATTGGCAGCCATTTTTACTTCGCTTTGTAAATGCTTTTCGTTGTTGCCTTTGGCAGTAATTCTCAGCCGAACAGAGCGGTAATGCGGCAAGTAGGCTAATTTTAATTCGTTAGGCAAATTGTCCTCAATGTCGCTTATTTGTTGGCTTATTTCTGATTCGGGAAAGCCCAACACCATCAATGTTTTGTGCAAAACCACATCGTTCGATAAATTGTTGATTTTGGGAAAAACCTGATTGGTTAAAATTTCTTTCATTTCGTAAGGCACTCCGGGCAAACTGATCAAAATGCCTCGCGGGGTATCAAACCACATTCCTGGGGCTGTTCCAAATGTATTGAAAAGCGGTATGCAATTGGCCGGAACATAAGCCTGCAACTTGTTTACCTCCGAAACCTCTCGGTTTAGCCTTTTAAAAATTTTGGAAACGTGCTGAAATGTTGGCTCATGAAAAACCAATTCTGTGCTGAAATAGGTACAAAGTGTGTGTTTGGTAATATCGTCTTTTGTGGGTCCCAAACCTCCGGTCATTATTACCAAATCAGCTCGGTTGAGCGATTCGTCTATGGCCGAAATAATTTCAGATTTCGAGTCGGAAATACTGATTATTCGATTTATTTCCCAACCATGCATATTTAGGTTTTGACCTATCCATGCGGAGTTGGTGTCAACTATTTGACCAATTAAAATTTCGTCGCCAATGGTAATTATTTCTGCTTTCAAACCGATGCAAAGATAGGTTGATGGAGCAAGAAATGTTATCAGACTTTATATTTGCCAAAAATTAATATTGATGCGAAAACTCATTTTTGTTTCGGTTCTTTTGGCGGTAATTTCTTGCGGAAATTCCTATAAGAAAGTCATTAAATCGTTGGATTTAGAAAAAGGTTTATATGCCGAACTGATGACTTCCAAAGGAAATATTTACATAAAATTAGAACCTGAACTTGCACCGGTAACCACCGCAAATTTTGTAGGATTGGCCGAAGGTAGTATCGAAAATACCATCAAAAAACTGGGTGAACCATTTTTTGACGGACTTACTTTTCATCGGGTGGTTCCGGGTTTTGTTATTCAAGGCGGAGACCCTCTTGGCAATGGAGCGGGGGGGCCGGGGTATCGATTTGGCACAGAAGTTTCGCCAAAATTAAAGCATTACAAAGAAGGAACCGTGGCCATGGCCAACAGCGGTGTGAACACCAACGGCAGCCAATTTTATATAACCATGGGAGCAACCGAGCATTTGGACGGGGCGTACAATGTATTTGGATATGTTATAAAGGGAATGGATGTGGTAAAAAGCATTACAGTGGGTGATAAGATAGAAAAGGTAAACATCATCAGAGTGGGTAAAACAGCAAAAAAATTTGATGCTGCAAGTCAAATGATTAAACTTCCATAATCTTGATTTTTAAAGAAGAAATTAGCATAAAAGGCTCAGGCAAACGTCCAATAACGTTTGATGTGAACTATAATCCGGAAATGCGAAATATGCCCATCGCATTGTTTTGTCATGGCTTTAAAGGTTTTAAAGATTGGGGAGCTTGGAATTTGGTTGCCGAAAAAATGGCAGAGGCTGGCATTTTTTTCATCAAAATGAATTTTTCTCACAATGGAGTGTCTGTCAAAAATCTTAACGATATTTCGGATGCAGAGGCTTTTGCCGAAAATACCTTCAGCCTTGAGTTGGATGATTTAGGCCTTGTGTTGGATTGGATTTGCAAAGACAATGAGGAGTATAAGTATTATTTTAATCCCGAAAACATTAGTGTGATTGGCCACAGTCGTGGGGCACCTATATGTTTGCTAAAATCCATTGAGGATGATAGAATTGGAAAGGTAATTACATGGGCAGGTGCTTTCAATCTCGGCAAATTTGTTGAAATGGAAGACGATGCCGCTTGGCAAGAAAGGGGTTTTGTAGAAGTAAAAAATGCACGAACAGGTGATGTGTACCCAATAAATTATTCATTCCGAAAAGATTATCTCGACCATGCGGAAAGGCTGAATTTGGCTAAACGAATTGCTGATTTTGATCAAGAATTAATGCTTATACACGGCAAAGATGACGAGACTGCACCAATATCGAACAGTCGAAAGATTCATGAATTTGTAAAGCATTCGGTTTATTTAGAAACCAACGGTAATCATACGTTCGGTTCGAGTCATCCGTGGACTTCCGAAAATTTACCAACCGATTTGTTAAAAGTGATGGACGAAACTTCAGAATTTGTGCTGCTGGAGTGATGAATTGATAATCGTGGGATTTAGATCTCGGTTTATGTCGAAATTCTCAGTTGGTTTCCATATTCGACTGTTTATCGGGAGTAAATATCATAATAAGATTTTGTGCTATAATGATATTTTTTCAAAAAGCATAATAACAACTTTTACCATTATGATATTTACAAATTAATCATAATTAGGCCATTCCCTATTGTAAATATTGGTTTCATATAAAACCCTCGATAAGTTTTAAGTTTTCGTACAATATTTCTAACTAATAAATGATATCCGTTTCGTAAATTCGACTTTCAATGGAAAACCCCAGATATATATCACATTCCCAATTTGCTTTTTATTTAGTTTATTTCATTTCAATGCTCTCATTGGGATTGTTAGCCATTGAAACAGTTAAAGATGAGAAATTTTGGATAATGAACTCAGGATTAATGCTAATAGAAATTTTATTCTTTTATCTCTGGTTGGATTCTGATGCGGGCGTTTATTTAAAATTTTTAGAAAAAAATAAATACAAATCGTTTGAAATTTTGGATAGCAATAATAAACCGAGTAAGAAATTTCCGATGTGGATTTACTTGATTATCAATTTTTTGTATATTATTTCTATTTGGAATTTTGGTTCGGATAACGGAAACGACCTTCGGTTAATTTTTAGCTTTAATGCTTCATTCTTCTTTGTCCCGCTTGCCTCAATGAAGCTCATTGAATTAAAATACGGGCATCAGTTCTCGGACAAGTTTATCATCGCAGAAAAATTTTGTTACATTCACTTAAATCGAACTAAGCATAAATTCATCATGGTATCAATCAATCGCGATGCTAAAAATTATACGGCAACAATAGAAAATAAAAAAACTGGAAAGAAACATATTTGCTTGCTCAACCAAAAAGAAATGGAACGGTTTATGGCACGTATTGTTGAATGCGATATAACCTACAGTTTCCCAAATCAATAAAACTGATTCCAACCAATTATTTATTAAACAACAAGTTGAAATAAAACTTGGGGTCTTTAAACTTTTTTCGGAGATCAACATTTTCAAACATCGAGGTTAAAAGTTCTCTAAAAGCAGCACTTTTATGCCCCTTGTTTGCCACAAAATTGAATAACCATGGGTATTTTACCATCTTTTGAAGTTGATGACTAATGTTTAGCTCCGGCCCCAAATGTTTGTAAACCAATTGGGTATATTCGTTTAAGTTTTCTATAGAAAAATCATTTCTCACAATGGCTTTGGCTGCCACGTCGGTGGCATATTTGGCACTAATCATGGCATTGCCAATACCTTCTCCGGTAAATGGGTCAATCAAAGATGCAGCGTCTCCGCAAAACAAAATCCGGTTGTGGGCAAGTTCTCTTTTCTTTGAGCCCAACGGAAGCCCCCAACCTTTTACCGACTCTAATGGTTTAGCATTTTTAAACCGTTTGCTTATTTCAGGGTGGTTTTCAATAATGTTTTTTAATTCGCTTTTTAGGTTGATTTTGTTTTTGGAAACGGCATCTGTCAACATGCCTATGCCCACATTAGCACGGTTGTTGGTCATCGGAAAAATCCAGAAATAGCCGGGCAAAACATTTTTTATAAAATGCAATTCAATATACCCTTCCTCGCTCAATCCGGCCACATTTTCGTAGTATTGTCTTAGTCCCGCACAGTGGTGTTTATGCTCCAATTCAAAGCCAAAATTTCGGGCAATGGGAGAGTGGGCTCCGCTGCAATCAACAATCAGGTCGGCGGTTATTGATTGGCCATTTTTTAAATTAATGGTACAATTATCTGTAATTTCAATTTTCTCTACCTCTGTGTCAAACAATGGTGTGCAATGGTTTGATTTTGTGTTTTCTACCAATAAATTATCGAAATCAAAGCGGGTAGAAATAAACCCTGGGGGGTATTGAATTTTTTCTTTGTTGGTTGTGAAAGGAATGTTTAGTCTCTTTCCGTTAGGGGCAATAAAACTTATTCCCCAGCTTGGCAAAAAGGTTTTGGATGTTTCTGCAATTTGTTTTACCACGTCAGGTTTTACTCGGTTGAGTGCATAAACCACTTTTCCGCTAAGTGCATCGCCACATATCTTGTCACGCGGAAAAGTAGCCTTGTCAATCAAAATATGATTGATTTTTTTTGAGGTAAGCCCCATGGAAACAGTCGCTCCCGCAGGGCCGGCACCAAGTATTGCAATAGGGTAATGATTAAAACTCACTATTCGCTCTCACTTTTTTTGAGCGGCAAAGTTGCGAGTTTTTTACAAATGGTTTTAGTCAATTTTAACAAGTTTTGCCATCAAACTTTCGTTTTTGGTTGCTACTTGCACTATGTAAATGCCATTGCTCAGCACACTCAAATCTACATCCAGCATAGGATTAATGTCGTTTTGGTAGATAAGTTGACCGTTGAGCGTGAAAACGTTTAAGTGAGCATTTGTTTCGCTTATGCCGTCAAAATGCACCAAGCCCGTGGTAGGATTTGGATATAGATTGAGGTATTTTTTTACCAAACCAAAACCGAGGCCCAAATTGCAGTTGCCCTCAGCATAAGCCACTTGAAACCCTCCTCGGTCGCTGCCGACAATCATATCCATTTTGCCATCGCCGTTCAAATCGCCAAAGGCAGGTTTTACGTTGGCTCCAAAACGATAATTGTAGCATTGTTGGCCAAAAGCATCCATGTAATTTATTGATTCAAGGGGAGTGAAGTTGCTAAACGACGTTTTATTTACATTTCTGTTTACATAAATTCTTCCTTTCGAATCGCCAAAAATAAACTCTGGATCTCCGTTTCCGTCAAGGTCGGCCATGGTTGGGAAAACGCCATAAGTAGGTTGAAAAAAGGTGTCTAATTTGGGGTTTTCAGGGTCTTTTGGGTCAAAAACATAGTTTATTCGCATATAACCGGGCAAAACATTACCAAACGTATCTTGTTTCAACTCAAAATTTGGGGTGGAGGTGCTGCTGGTATTTTCATAATATTGAGTGTTTCCGTTGTATGAACCCACCAACAAATCAATGTTTCCATCCAAATTTACATCTGCCAACACCGGTGCACTTGCTTCTGATACCTGAATGCCAAAGGCGTTATCTTCTATGAGTGTGGCAGTAGCATTTTTGCCTGTCCCGTTTATTTCATACAGCTTCAAGTTGCCATAAGAACTGCCGACAAGCAACTCCGATTTTCCATCTTTATCTATATCTCCAAAAGTGTAATAAATGTTGCGGATAGAGTCTTTTCTCAAACCCAAATAGTCCAATTTAGCAAACTGAAATATCGGGTTTGTTTTAGTACCAATATTTTCATACAGGTTAAGATAATCAGTAAATTCTTGGGTAATGTAGTTGTCGCCATTAGTACCCAAAATCAAGTCCAAATCGCCATCGCCATCATAATCGAACAAAACAGGGGCGGCATAACCACCGTGGTCGGCCATTTTGGAAGTGATGAAAGTGCTGTCTTTAAAAATAAAATTGGGTTTATTGTTTTTTCCCTGATTTTCGTAATACAAAATGTTTCCGGTTTCTCTAAAAATGTAACTGTTTTTGTCGAACGTATTTACTGCCACAATAAGGTCTTTAATGCCATCTCCATTCACATCCTGATAATATGC
Organism: Flavobacteriales bacterium; assembly: GCA_020635395.1. Taxonomy (NCBI): domain Bacteria; kingdom Pseudomonadati; phylum Bacteroidota; class Flavobacteriia; order Flavobacteriales; species Flavobacteriales bacterium. The sequence goes on along the minus strand of JACJZV010000003.1, from coordinate 67,633 downwards.
AGCCGGAAAATTATTGACCGCTACCGGACGACTTGCCGGATACATGGTGTCGTTGGAAATCATGGAATCCAATTTGAGGCCAAACTCCGATTTACCGTTTTTTAACAAATTGAGATGTCGTAGTGCAACGTTGCCCATCAGCAAGTCCATGTCGCCATCTTCATCGTTATCTAACAGCAGCAAACTAGAACCTCCTGCATGTTTTTTCTTGTATTGGTAATATTTAAAACAGTACTGTGGACGGCCAAAAAATATGCGGTTATCCTCAGCAGATTCCTGAAAATCGCCCCAACAAAAATCTACTCTTTCAAAGCTTGGTTTTGTTATTGGTTGCCCATTTTCAACACAATTATTCAAAAAACAAGTTACACCAAAACCATTGGCTTGCAAGGTCAAAAAGTCAATGTCGCCATCGCCATCCACATCTTCAATGGCCGGAATATTGGTGGTGCTGCAAAACAAACTTGTGCTGTCTATGGCAAACGAATCTAGTGCGAAGTTGATAAATACGTTTAGTTTATCACTGTATTTTTGAAATTTGGCGTATTTATCTCCGGCTTTAGTTATGTTGGTGTAAAGCGAAACCCCACTTTCTTCGGTGTTGTAAAACCACAAATCGGGTTTGTTGTCGGCATTATAATCTTTAAAAACAACCCAATGTTCAAAATTTACCGGATAAATCTGGTCGTATTCGGGTTTGTAGGTAAAGTTCCCGCTACCGTCATTAATCAACGATACAACTTTAGAACCATTTCTATCAAATACAAATAGGTCTAATTTTCCATCATTGTCGATATCAAGATTGTAAAACTGAGGCTGGTTTAACCCTCCAATGGCCGAAAAAGGTAGGCTATTTCCGAGGCTGTCCCTCACATCTACATTTGTTGCAACCTTAAACGAAACGCTCTGAGCTTGGCATAAAATGGCCGCCAAAAAAACCGCGAAAAAAGTAATGGCTCTATTCATTATGATTCAATCATTTTTCTAATAGATTCAAATGTACGTATAAATGTTGCATGGTTGAAAATTTGATTCTCCAATAAGTAGAATTCAAACAGAATTTTGGTTTTTCTTTGCTCCAATGCAACTTTTATCGTTCTACAAACTTTTTCTGCAACAGCAGCAGCGGTTTACCACCGACACAAGAAATATCAACCAGGGTGATGTATTTTTTGCCCTGAAGGGAGCCAATTTTAATGGCAATTTGTTTGCCGAAAAAGCTCTGCAATTGGGGGCATCTTATGTGGTGGTGGACGAAGAAACCGGCCAGAACGATGAGCGGATTGTGCAAGTGCCGGATGTGTTGTCGTTTATGCAGCAGTTGGCCACTCATCACCGAAAACAATTTAATATTCCGATAGTAGCCATTGCCGGGAGCAACGGAAAAACCACAACGAAAGAATTGTTAATTAGTGTGTTGCAAACCAAATTTAAGGTGCATGCCACCAAAGGAAATTTGAACAACCACATTGGAGTGCCAATGACTTTGCTCTCGATGAAACCCGAAACCGAGATGGCCCTGATAGAAATAGGCACGAACAATTTTGGTGAAATTGCCTTTTTGTGCAGTCTTCTTCAGCCAAATTATGGTTTGATAACCAACATTGGCAAAGAACATTTAGAAGGTTTTGGCGACCTTGAAGGTGTGGCCAAAGAGGAAAGCGAACTATATCAATTTCTGCTAAAAAACAACGGATTGGCTTTTGTCAATCACGATGATTTTTATTTGAATCGGATGAGCCATCGGTTATCAAAAAAAGTGGGTTATTCGGTTTTTGATAGGTCAATTGGCGTTTATTTGGTGGTAAAAAGTTTTTCTCCCAGTTTAGAATTGATGTTTGCCGATACCGAATTTTATTCTGTTTTAAACGGAAATCATAATGCCCAAAACATTGCGGCGGCTGTGGCCGTTGGCCATCATTTTGGCTTAACCAATCAACAACTAAAAGCCGGTATTGAAAGCTACGTTCCCTCCAACAATCGCTCGGAGATTAAACATATTGGCAGCAATCATTTTTTGTTGGATGCCTATAATGCCAACCCCAGCAGCATGGAAGCAGCCATCGACTCTTTTGCGGCTCTGAAATCAGACAAAAAAATCATTTTATTGGGCGATATGTTTGAATTGGGCGAGACGGCTTTTGAGGAACATCAGGCCATTGCTCAAAAAGCTCTGAGTGTGCCTCATTGCCAATGTTTTTTTGCTGGAGAAACGTTTAATAAGGTAATCAACAATGCAAATCAGGCATTTAAAACGACTTCCGAATTATCCGCGTATCTAAAAAATCAACACATCGAAAACACGTGGTTTTTGATAAAAGGCAGCCGTGGCATGAAGATGGAGCAGGTGCTTGAGGTTTTTTAACACCTTAATTTGCCTTCTTTTTTGCTCGCTTTAAATCCGGAATATTCAGCGGATTGTTTTCAAGATTTGAAATAGAATGACTCAGTAGTCGCATACTTTGGTCGTAAAACAAAATAATTACAGGTGATTCTTCCAAAATCATTTTGTCCATTTCTTCATATAGTTTAATCCGTTTTGGCTCATTTACTTCGGCCAATGATTTTTCATAGGTTTTGTCGAACAATTCATTTTTAAAGTGGGTGTAATTGGGGCCCGACGGACAGAAATTTTTGCTGTAAAAGCACGATAGGTAGTTTTCAGCATCGGGATAGTCCAAAATCCAGCTGGCACGGAAAAAGGATAACTCTGCATTGCGTTTTTTTTCTTTTAATTCTGACGATGGCAGCACATCGATGGTGCAATTGATTCCAATATCTTTAAGTTGTTTTTGTATGTATATGCAGAGGTCTAAATAATCTTTGGTAGTAGCCACAGTTATGGTTTTCGGGCTACTCAGGTAGCCGCTTTTTGCCAAATTTTCTTGGGCTTTTTTTAGGTCAAAGTGGTAGTGATACGATTGTTTTTCGGTGTGACCGCTCAATCCGGCAGGAATAAAGCCACCGTATGCCGGAATGCCGATGCTGTTTCGGAGGTTTTTTAGCATTTTTTCACGGTCGATGGCAAAGTTTATGGCCTTCCGAAAGTAGCTATTATTCAATGGTTCTAATGCATTTTCGCCAATATTTATGGCCAGATATTCGGTGTTCAAAAATGGTTTTTTCTCCAACACACATTTTTCTTTGATGTCGGGTTTTAGTTGGCCGTTTTTGTCTAAAACCACGTCTTTTACGCTGCTGCTTAGGCCATTAAACATGTCTAAATTTCCTTGCAAAAAGTGCAGCAACGCCATTTGCTTGTTGGCAATAAAAGAAATGTTTATGGCATCTAAATAAGGCAATTTTTGCCCGTTTTCGGTTTCAAAATAATGTTCATTTTTGTGCAAAATCAGGTTTACATCCTGTTCCCAAAAGGCCAATTGAAACGGGCCCGTACCCACCGGATTTTGAGCGAACGATTTTTGATAATATTCCACCGCTTCGTGTGGCACAACAGCACAATATGGCATAGATAAAATGCCAATAAAGGGAGAAAAAGGTTGGGTAAGTTCTATTTGAAATGTGCTGTCGTTAAGGGCTTTAAATCCATTTTTTACCACTTTGTCGTTAAAAATCCATGCACCGGGCGAAGCGGTTTTAGGGTCGATTATCCGGTTAAAACTATACACAAAGTCGTTGGCGGTTACCTTTCGTTTTGCAGTTTTGAAACATTTGTTCTCATGAAAATAAACATCGTTACGCAGCAAAAATGTGTATATCTTTCCGCTGCTGTCGATAACCCAAGATTGGGCAATTGCGGGCTGTGTTTTCAACTCTTTGTCAAGTTGAATAAGGCCGTTAAACAATTGATTTACAGCCCAAATGTTGTCTTGTGATGAAGCAAATGCAGGATCCAAAGAAGTGATTCCATTTTCAGAATTATAACGAAAAACGGTTTTCGGAAGACGTTTATTTGATGGATTGCAGCTTATTAACAGCCAAGTCATGTGAATAATTACCACTATCCTGTTCATTTATCCAATCTATTAACTCTTAGTTTTGAGGCTGAAATATAAGTAAAACGTGGCAAAAGTAACGTATTTGGGTCATTCGTGTTTTCTGATAGAAATGGGCGGAAAGGTGTTTCTTACCGACCCGTTTATTAGCGGAAATCCGTTGGCAAAGCATATTGACATAGCGTCTCTTCAGGCAGATTATATTTTGGTTTCGCATGGTCATGGCGACCATGTGGCTGATTTGGTGGCTTTGGCTAACCAAACCAAAGCAGAAGTGATTTGCAACTTCGAAATCTATTTGTGGCTCGAAAAACAAGGCTACCTAAATGTGAGACCCATAAATATTGGTGGGTCATGTCAGTTGGAAAATACAAAAGTAAAAGCAGTAGTGGCCATACATAGCAGCGTTTTGCCGGATGGTTCAAATGGCGGAAACCCACTGGGATTTGTTCTTTCAAACGGTCAAAAAACCATTTATTTCGCAGGGGATACGGCGTTAACCTACGACATGAAACTAATAGCGGATGAATATGCGGTGGATATGGTCATTTTACCCATTGGCGACACGTTTACCATGGGGGTAGAAGATGCTGCCAAAGCCGCAGAATTTTGCAACACTGCTCAGGTGGTGGGCATGCACTACGACACATTTGAACCCATAAAAATTGATAAAAACCGAGCCATAGAAACATTTGACAAAAAAGGTGTGAAACTTACTTTAATGCAAATAGGGCAAACACTCGATTATTGATATTAACAAGAATAAAAAATGACAAAAACGATTTGCATAGCTAATCAAAAAGGGGGAGTGGGCAAAACCACCACAGCCATTAATTTGGCTTACAGTCTTGCCATTTTGGAGTACAAAGTTCTTTTGGTAGATGCCGACCCGCAAGCCAACAGCACATCCGGTATGGGTTTTGACCCTAAAAACATCAAAATAGGATTGTATGAGGCCTTGGTGCAGGATATTTCTCCAGAAGATATTGTGTTGGAAACCATCAACAAAAATCTGACGCTGTTGCCTTCAAATATTGATTTGGTGGGAGCAGAGATAGAAATGATTGACCAACCAAACCGTGAAAAATTGATGAAACGTATTTTGAGCAAAATCGAAAATCAATACGATTTTATCATTATTGATTGTTCGCCATCGTTGGGGTTGATAACTACCAACGCACTTGCTGCGGCCAATTCGATTATTATTCCAGTACAATGCGAATATTTTGCCTTAGAGGGTTTGGGCAAATTGCTTAATACCATCAAAATTGTGCAACGAAGCATCAACCCAAATCTCGAAATTGAGGGTCTTTTGCTAACTATGTACGACAGCCGTTTGCGTCTGTCTAACCAAGTGGTGGACGAGGTAAAACTTCATTTTCAGGAGCTGGCTTTTGATACCATCATACAGCGAAATACTAAATTGAGTGAAGCCCCAAGTTTTGGATTGCCAGTGTTGGAGCATGATTCAGCCGCTAAAGGGAGTGTGAATTATTTGGATTTGGCTCGTGAAATATTGCAGAAAAACGGCCTTACAAAAATGGCAACCGCTGAAAAAGTAATGAGCTAATGGCAAAAAGAAATGCACTGGGAAAAGGGTTAGGGGCGTTATTAACCGATGATGAAAACGCAGCTGAAGGAATAAATGAGTTGTCGCCGAGTTCGGTGGCCATGATTCCGCTGACCAACATTGTTGCCAACCCATTTCAACCTCGTTTAGAGTTTGAAGACGAATCGTTGACGGAGCTGGCCGAGTCAATTTTGGTTCACGGCGTTATACAACCCATTACCGTTAGAAAAGTAGGCTATGATAAGTTTGAGCTTATCAGTGGTGAGCGACGAACCCGGGCGAGCATCATTGCTGGTTTGGACAAAATTCCGGCTTACGTTCGATTGGCAAACGATCAAGAAATGCTCGAAATGGCTCTCATTGAAAACATTCAACGGGAAGATTTAAATGCCATCGAAATTTCGCTTAGCTACAAACGTTTATTGGATGAATGTGGGCTAAAACAAGAAGAGTTGGGGGAGAGGGTAGGCAAAAAAAGAAGTACGGTAAATAATTATTTGCGGTTGCTGAAATTGCCGGAAGGCATTCAACGGGCATTGCAACACAATGAAATATCCATGGGGCATGCTCGGGCATTAATTACCATTGAAGATGAAGATGTTCAACTGTTTATTGCCAAAAAAATAGCTGCCGAAGATTTATCGGTAAGAAAGGTGGAAGATATGGTGAAACAATATCAAAGCACCGGAAGTTTGGATGGGGTAGAAGTGGTATCAAAAAATATTGGTACAAAAGCTCAAAAAGCTACTTTTAAGGAGTTTAAGCCATACCGAGATTTATTGGTAGAAAAATTGGATGCCCGAATAGAATTTAAAGCAACCGACGGCGAAAGCGGAAAGCTCCTCATTCATTTCGACGACAAACACCATCTTACAGACATACTCGAAAAACTACGACATATATAGTTTCTGAATTGGTAACCGAAAGATTATTTTGACAAAATGCTCACGGTCAATTTAAAAAAAAGCCGTTGATTTGCCTTGTGAAACCTGTCATAGTTTTAGGATGCTTAATGATGTTGTTGTCTTTTCAATCAAAGGCACAGCTCTACTTTAAGTCAGTGCAGCAAAGCAGCTATGGTTTCACGTCAAATGTTTTACCACTAAAAGATTCAAACGAGGTACACAGCCCTAAAAAGGCGGCAATTATGTCGGCGGTTATACCGGGTCTTGGTCAAATTTACAACGAAAAATATTGGAAAGCAGGGTTGCTTTATGCGGCCATTGGTGGCATGGGATATGGTTTGAAATGGAACATCGACCGATACAAAATCTATCAGCAAGCCTACTTATCAAGAATTGACAACGACAGCACCAACGATGCCCTGTATTTTCCGGGTATTTCGGATGGAAAACTGAAAAGCGATAGAAACTACTACCGTGAAAACCGAGATAGACTTATTTTGGGGCTGGGCGTTTTGTATGCCCTTCAAATCATTGATGCACATGTAGATGCCCATCTTCGGGAGTTTGATATTAATGAGGATTTAGCCTTTAAACCCGCAATTGGTTTTCAAACATTTCAAAATCAATCCTATACAACAGTAGGCGTTCGGTTGAGGTTTCGGTAGTAGCAGAAGGATAAAACACATGTGGGAGAAGGTTATCAGCTTCGAAGGCGTTGGGTATTTTTGTCAACAATGCTTCTTGGCAGGAGACGTAAATTGGGATCAATGTTAATTGCCTGCTACCCACTATTTACCATTCTTTCGGTGCATATCTAATAAATATAATTCCGCACGAAATTCATGTTTTTTATATTTGGAAATATTGGGAGCTACTGGGAACATATAAACTAAAAAATAATATGGATTCATATAGTCTCTTACCCCATCTCGATACATGCATAGAACTTCAAAACGTTTATCATTCGTTCCCGAATTTATATAATGAATTTGAATTGATAACCAATTGGTGTCCAAGAAAACTTCGTATGTCAAATATCCTCCGCTTAGCCCCAGTTCATAGTGTCCATTCCTCCGCAATTCAAATTTATACCCACAATATGTGCTACCGACAATTTGATGTAGAGAATCGCCGTTTTGAAAACGTTCTGACAAAGTATTAAGCATTTTAAAAATAACAGTATCCTCCTGAATTTTCTTTTTGGAATACCTTTTCTTAGATGCCTGATAGTAATACTTATCAAGATTATTACAGTTCGTATCAAAGCCACTGCCAAAAATTGAATCGTACTTTACTTTGTAAATATCATTTTGGGCATTCAACCTATAATTAAAAGATCCCAAAAGAAAAATGAGAAATAAAATCTGTTTTATCATGTCGAAAAAAAATCAAATAATCCCACGTTGGTGCGAGCTTCCTCCGAGGCGGACACCTGCTGCTCGTACCTTTACGTTACCCCTCAGAGTCACTCGATAGAGGACTCTGATGACAAATTTAAAAAATTTCCTAGTTGTACTAACAAACAAAAGAAGATTAACAACGCAGTTTTTTGTTTGGTGTTGAGGCTTTTTCTCCCTCTACGTCTCCCGATAGGGGACGTGGAGGTGGTTAAAACTAAGGCAACATTCTGGAGGATCAGTAAAGTCTGATAATATGAGCATAGTTGGATTAAATGAATCATTCAAAAAGATTTATTTTTAAATTTGTCATCAACGTCTCTTGACGGGAGACATTGATGGAGAGTAAATGTGGCTGCAACGCCTTTTTTGCTCGATATTTAATTCTATGGCGAAAGGCTATCAATAGACAACATCCAAAATTTTGGATGTCGGCTATTGATACATCTACAACTTTCAATGCTGGTGGAATCTCTATAATAATCACGCAGTTTCACTTTGTACTGATTTTTTGAACTAATCGGCAAATCATTTAACCAATCAGGACATGAAATACAGAGTATTACGGAATCTCCCTGCGATATTGCATAATTACTATCTAGTGCGACGGCATCAAGACATAAAACAATGCTAAAAATACCACATCCAACATTGTCTTTTGGAATATTCTTTATCACAACCGAAATACTGTCAAATTCTTCTACATTGTAATCTGTTATGGTATTCTTTCTTGAAAGACAACATAACAATGGTACAGTAAGACAAAAAAGATATAAAAATTTATTCATAATCAAATGCTTTTATCCGCAACAATGTCCCTTGCAGGAGGGGTTGCAGGAGAGAAAATTGTATGCCGACTCATAGGATAAGAATGTGCTTCACCAATGCCATAGTTTGTATCTATTACAATGCATATAGTACCTTCTGTTAAGCCAGTTACTGTTAATTTTTTGGACTATCGTCCTGATTCCCGTTTTTTTTCTTCCCCTCAGAGTCACTCGACAGAGGACTCTGATGACAAATTTAAAAAAATTTCATAGTTGAACTAACAAACAAAAGAAGATTAACAACGCAGTTTTTTATATTGTGCAGCTGCTGGGGTCAACGGTGTAACCTATGGGGTAAATCTGTTGGGATTAAAATCATTTGAATTGTCCTATTTTTGAGGAGGACTTTTTAGAAAAGTTGTTCCGGTGCAAAGTTGTGTTAGATTAAATTGGGATTAGGAATATGAAAAGATATTTAGTTTTTCTTGTGCTATTAAAATTAACGTTTAGGGTTAGTGCACAGTTTACTGGAAGTGGATTTATTGGGTTTTATTATTTCAGATATGAAATTACCCCAGCTCATTTGCAATTATCTGATTATTTAAATAGGGAACGAATCAGAAAAAGTAAAATAAAAAGCATGGAATTATTTAAAACCAACAATCCAAATGATTCGGTTAAAGATCCATTTTTAATATTTGAGTTTGATACTACAGGATTTCGAACAGAAGAAATCTCAACCATTGATAATAGAAAAATAAGGGCTGATTACACCCAAACAAATGAGTATATTATAGGTAGTTCAGATAAATGGCGTGATTCGATGGAAAAAGTAAAACAAACCTACTTTTTAAAACGACCTAGTTCGTTGAGAGGCTTAACATGGGAAGGAATGGGTACATTTTATTTTGATACTGCCGGAAGATTTCAGTATTCTAGTATAGATGGCACAAAGGGTAATAAAGTGGTTTGCTATTTAAAACCTGGGATGTATCCCGACTCTTTTGTTTATACGTTCGATTCTATCGATCAGTTGATAGGAATTGATGGATATTATTCGAAAATAAATCAACTGGTTTATAAAAAAATGAGAATTGCTACTAAGGATTCATTCGAATCCGTTTTTGTGGGCTATCAAGAATTTTATACTTGGACAAAAAGGGTAATTTATGACTCCCTTGGTTATGAAATCTATAGAGAAGACTTGTATCACAATTTTCAAAATAGTAAACAGGCCGAAAAATATTTTAGGATATACCCAAGGCCAATTTCAAAGAGAACTGTAAGGCAGTTCGACGAAAATTACAACCCAATTTCAGTTACAGAAACTTTGGAAAACGGTGAAATACAATACAAGGAGCTATGTGATTACGATGAATATGGAAATCTAGTAAAATTTGTTGTTTTTGAAGATGGTGAAACTACTTTTTATCATTACCGATATACTTATTACTAGGCAATTACCAAAAGGTTGAGGAAGTAAGTATCGACTTTTTAAATGAAAATACATTCCTAAATTGGGTATAGTCCTTATTCTTCATTTCTGGCCATCTTCTTTTACAAGACCCATTTGTAATTATCTGCTCTCCTTGAACTTTATAAAAAACAAAGTAGTATCTCAGATATGGCTCAAAAGTTTCGGTTTTTACCATGCTATCATTTACTACATAATAACCATACTTCCCGTAATTAAGATTATTTAAGTCATCACTACTAGGAGGGCTGCAATAGGCACAGCTAAAATACACTCTACCATTCGCAAAAAATCTTAAAAATCGATACCTTCTTTGTCCATTTAATTCCGATTCCAAAATATAAACACCATCAACTCTAACTTTAGTCGTATCTATTTTTAAACCTTCTTTCTTTAAGAGTTTAAATTTATACTTAGTCCTTTTGTTACAATATTCTGGGCATTCTTGACTCATCAACTTTAATGAGCCTAACAACAGAAAGATTAAATATAGCTTTTTCATATTTCCAATATTAATTACCAAGTCCTCCACTTAAGGTTGTTTCAAATCCATTATCCTGTCTTTTCTACCCCTCAAAATCACTCATAAGAGGACTCTTCTAACAAAATTAGACATTCTTTACCAACTAAGGCGGGCAGGTCGTTCGGTTGTACTGATTTTTGCTCTCTCCACTTCTCCCGCTAAGGGGGCGTGGAGGTGGCTTAAACTAAGGCTTCATTCTGAAGAATCAGTAAAGACGTATTATCTCAGCATAGTTGGATTAAATGAATTATTCAAAAAGATTTATTTTTACATTTGTCATCAACGTCCCCTGACGGGAGACATTGATTGAGAGTAAAAAAGAAGAAGACGAAAAATTTGACAAATATTTAGAAGAAATTCTTAAAGGTAAATCTCAATGAAATACTTGTTCCATATCTTTTTTTGTACAATTTATTTAGGGTGCGGGACATTAATGTCCATTCATCACCCATTTCTGACGGAAAAAGAAAAACTTCCAATGAATACGTCCGTATTTGATACTTTGTTCTTTCCAATAGATTTTATAGAAGGTGAAATTTATAATGTTTCAGAATTGAAAATTAGAGGGTCTGAAATTAATCAAGAAATTTCGCAGTTTTTATTTCAAAATATGGATACAATTGGCTTTGACGTGCATTTTAGATTTGACATATCAAATACCAAAAAATATCTTCTTTCAAGATTTTATACAGTTGACCAGCAATTTGAAATAATCTTAGCACTTGTTGAGATGAAAAATTACAAAGCCATTTATTGGTTTTCTTTTCTTGCAAAAGATACATCTTTTAGCACTTTCGACGAAGAAGAAAAACTAAATAAAGGCTATTTGACAAATCAAGGGCCACTTTCCGTGGAATATTCAAGTGATTCGGTCTTTTATAAAAGTTATACGGAATTTGTTTCCGAAAGCACCATAGTGAAAACCGAGATAATCGATGAAAATAAATTCAAAATCAAAGATTCAATAGTGCATTACCAAGAGTTATTGTACCATCCCTTTAACGATGGATTTGTCGCTAGGGAATTTGGAATATTGCATTTTCAAAATGGTGAATTAATATACAAATATGATGATTAACTAATCCCCCAAGCTGGTGCACGTTTCCACCATACTATTTGCCTCTTAAGTGTTGCAAAAAAATATCCTTAAGATTAATATAATTTGTATCTAACTGCATATCTTTCAGCGTATATTTTTTTAAATAAAAATTAGATTCATAGAGTAGATTTTGAATAATATTTGAAATATTTTTCATGTCCATTAGTTCATTTGGGTCGTCCAAATTATATATTCTTTTTTCTTCTCCTTTTCTAACATATATTTCATAACTGAAATGGGAAGTGTTGGGCAAAGTATATAGTACTCCCCAAAAAAAGGACAATTCAAAAGATTAATAAATTTGAATTGGAAAATGAGCAAAAAGCGTAGAAAATTTAGTTCGGGATTTAAGGCCAAAGTGGTCATTGAAGCCCTTCAAGAACGTCAGACATTGCAAGAACTGGCCAGTAAGTATGAGCTGCATAGCACCCAGATTGTATCTTGGAAAAAGGAGTTTTTGGAGAATGCCTCGGAAGTATTTGAGTCAAAGTCGACCAAAGAAAAAGGGTCTGAAGACACCGAGAAATTGTACAACAAAATCGGTCATATGCAAATGCAGATTGATTTTTTAAAGAAAGTCTTGGGCAAATGAGTTTGACAGAAAAACGGCAGCGAGCTGTACAAACGCGTTCAAGACTACCCTTAATGGAGCGTTGCAAATTAATGGGCATCAATAGATCTGGTGTTTATTACAAGCCCAAGATAACCAGTGCATTAAACGAGCAGTTGATGCGAACCATAGACCAATGTTTTATGGCACATCCATACTATGGTGTGGCTCGAATGACGACCTATCTCAAAGAAGACTTGGGTTATCAAATCAACGAAAAACGTGTTCGCAGACTATATCGTCAAATGCGTCTAAAAACCATTTATGCCAAGCCCAAAACCACCCTTAGAGACAAGGCAAACTGTCATTATCCCTATCTGCTTGGTGGACTCAAAGTAGAACACCCAAACCACGTTTGGCAAACAGATATAACGTATATTCCAATGTTTAGAGGCCATATGTTTATGGCAGCTATCATTGATGTGTATAGCAGAAAAATAGTGGGCTGGAGTCTGTCTAACACGATGACCGCACAGTGGTGTGCAGACTTGCTCACAGATACCATAAAACTACACGGAAAACCTCACATTCACAACTCCGATCAAGGCTCGCAATACACCAGCGAAATTTATCTAAACATTCTAAAACAAAACAACATACAAATCTCTATGGACGGCAAAGGAAGGGCTACAGACAACATTTACATCGAACGTTTTTGGCGTTCATTAAAGCAAGAAAAAATCTATCTAAACCCTCCCAACGGGGGCTTGGAATTATACCAACAAATCAACCAATACATCCAATTTTACAACACAAAAAGAAGGCATAGCTCTATAGGGAATTTAACCCCATTACAGAAATATTTTAACCCAAATAAATCAGAAAAAGTTAATTATAAGTACCTTTGATTTTGTCCTAACTTTGGGGTGTAGTTAAAATTTTCCATATTATTAACATAATAGGAGCCAGACAAATAAATATTATATTTAGATTATCTCGGAAAAATATATATCCAGATTCAAAGCTAACGACTAGTTTAAATACTATTACTAATCTAACAAATCCGATAATTTGGATAGTAGTCATAATATATTCATCCATTTTACTTCTGGACTTTCCAAAAAGAACATATGTTGTATAAAATACGTACTTCATTTTCTTTCCTTCAGAGTCTATCCTTAGAGGACTCTGAAAACAAATTTAACGAAAAACCCAAACTATTCTTACCAACAAAAAAGACCGCCAAAGCAGTCTTTTGTTTTGTGGAGAGGAAGGGCAGTATGTCAAACATGTATTCATCTTGGCCTTTTATTTTACTTGACTGAATATCCGCAAAACCATACTTTTGTTATTTCCTGAAAAATTTATGAGTCATAAAATTTTGAAATTGAGAACACTAGTGGTTAAATCCTTTCTTTTGACTTTGATCATTTGCTCGGTAACTTCCAACTTATTTGCTCAAAAAGAGGGAAATATTTGGTTTTTTGGAGATAGTGCGGCAGTTGATTTTAACTCTGGAGTTCCTATTGCTTTGGTAGGTTCCAATATGCATACCTATGAAGGTTGTGCCACAGCTTGCGATGAAAATGGAAAACTTTTGTTTTATTCAAATGGCGAGAAAATATGGAATCGAAATCATGTTGTAATGCCTAATGGGGTAGAATTGGGTGGCAATCATAGTTCAACACAATCGGTATTAATCGTAAAAAAACCTTATTCTAAAAATATCTTTTATGTATTCACAACCATAGATAAAGGGGAACAAAACGGGCTTAGATATTCCATTCTGGACATGTCCCTACAAAATGGACAAGGGGATGTTACCTCTTCCAAAAGTATTTCCATGCAAACCCCTGTTTGCGAGAAATTAACCGCAATTAAACACTCAAATGGAAGAAGTTTTTGGATTATAACACATGGCTTTCATTCTGATGAGTTCTTTTCTTATTTATTGGACTCAACCGGATTAGATTTGAACCCTGTGATAAGTAAAATTGGTCCGATAATCACTGGAGAGTATTTCAATAGTTTTGGTTATCTCAAATGCTCACCTAATGGAGAGTATCTTGCAATGGCTAATAATTACACCCAAACAGCAGACCTTTTCAAATTCAGTACAAGTTCTGGTCAAGTAAGCCAATTTCTAACAACACTTGATACCTTTTATAATGGGTCAAGAATCTTTCCTTATGGTATTGAGTTCTCAACCAATAGCCGTTACCTTTATGTTTCGGATAGAGATGGCCCTGCGTCCCATGCAGTGTACCAATTCGACTTGGGATTACAGCAAATTGACTTGATTCGAGCATCAAGTATCGAAATTGCCCAAAATATCGGTGGGGCTATACAACTGGGTCCTGATGGTAAAATCTACGTTGCTCGGCCTCAAACCCATTACCTTGCAGTAATTAATCGACCAAATGAACGGGGCGGCCTTTGTGGTTATCAAGAAGACGGAGTGTTTCTGGGAACAGGAAAACCTCTTTTAGGTCTTCCGTCATACCCGAACACAATTTATAACATAAAAATCGAAAGCCTAAACACTTGTTTGAATGATACAACAACCTTTATTGCTCATTACGCACTTGATCCAGATTCAGTATTATGGAACTTTGACGATATTGAAAGTGGATCCAATACGTCAACCCTTGATTCATCAATCCACACATTCTCTGATACCGGTACTTTCAATGTAAAGTTAATAGTATACCGAGGCGGTAGTATTGATACTGTTAGTCATTTAGTAAAAATTCATGAACCCCCTTTGGCATACATTGGGGGAGATACCACCATGTGTTTTGGAGAGCAATTAATTTTACAACCGCAACCACTTGAAAATTACATCTGGCAAGATGGCACAATGGCTCCTAGCCTGATAGCATCTCAATCCGGCTCATATTCCATTAGGCTTCATGGTTGTAATCAGGTCTTATCAGAGATAAACTTGGCTTTCAAGGATTGCTCATGTAAATTGTATTTTCCAAATGCCTTTAGCCCCAACGACCGTCCTCCTAACGAGGTATTTAAACCAACCGGATCATGTCTTGTTACCGAATATCGACTTAGCATCTATAATCGATGGGGAGAACTCCTTTTCCAAACAGAAGACATTGAAAGTGGGTGGGATGGAAAATACTCGGGCAAAGACGTTCAATCTGGCGGTTATCTCTGGCTATCTCAATATTCTGTTTCATTGGAGGATGGGAGAAAGCGTCGGTTGTATGACAATGGGATAATTACTATTGTTCGCTAGCTTAAGCTTGGCCAGCAACAGATTAAGTATTGACATACAATATCATCTTTTCACCACTTTGATTCATTTACATAATTAACCCAAAGGGAGTCGAACCCTAACTACCGGATTATCAAACCATATTAAAAACTCTTAAAAAAACAAAACTCCCTGATAATCAGGGAGTTTTTAGAATCTGTGGAGCTGCCGGGAGTCGAACCCGGGTCCGAAGAAGGAATTGAATCACGCTTTCTACATGTTTATTGTCTATTGTTTTGGTGGTAAATAGGGTTAGACAAGCACCTTTTTTTACCCTTAGCCTGCTTTGTAAACCATCGGCTAACAGACATTACCGACAATTATTCGGGCTTTTCGACCGCCTGAACTCTGCCGCAGCCCAAACATAGCAACAGCAGGCGGATGGCAATTGCTATAATCTCCTAGGATTAGGCAGCCATGGCGTAGTTATACTCGCCGTTTATATTGTTGAAGGTTTTGATTTAAGAGCAATTCCTACAACGCTCTACATGCTTACCTGTCAATTGGCCCTCCCGTCAAATCCAGTCAGCCCCTTTGAGGTTTGTTATTTCTCTGCAAAATTAGTGCCTTTGATGCAGTTTCTTTAAGCCTTTCATCAATATTGCTGTAATTTTGTCATTCGTTTAATGTATATAAATGAAAAAACTGTGCTTGGGTCTTTTGGCATTTTCGCTTTTCTTCTCAGCTCACTCATGTAAAAACAGAGGTAGCAAAAAGGATGATTCGGCAAAACCCGTGGTAAGCTACGGAAGTTTTGGCGGGTTTACCGGAGCCGAAAACCGAATTGACATTTTTAAAAATGGAGATATTTATAGAAACAGCAGCTTGTCTGGAAAATCAGAACTGGCTGGAACCATCAAAAAAGGAGAAGTTAAAAACGTATTAAAAGAAGCCAAAAAATTAAACTTCGACACACTAAGCATAAACCAACCAGGCAACATGAGTTATTTTATAAAAATTGGCGAAAATAAGGTGGTTTGGGGAAAAAACGGAGCCAATCCTCCCGAACAGGTATCCTCTATCAACACCATGTTACAAACTATTTTAGACAACATCAACACTTCAGAAAATAATGAATAACCGTTTTTTACTCTCTTCGCTAATCCTTTTTTGGGGAGGAAATTTGTTTGCACAAAATGCATTTACCGCCCGCAGTCAGAAAGACTCATCGGGCAAAAAAGCAACTTTTGCATATTCAGAAACTCGTTATGGCGGCAGTCAAAATCAAATCAACCAAATCTTTGTAAAACCCGATTCAAAATATCTGATTCAATTTGACAATAATCAAACTGTTATTCAGGTTTCGGGAAAAACAGAAAACCACGCCAAGGCCCAAATTCCGTCTCAATCAGCCATGCAGTTTATTACTTCCATATCTAATGATTTGGGAATTGCAGCTTCTGATAAGTTCACTGCTGTTTATTCGAACGTTGATGAATTGGCCATTTCGCATACCAAGGTAAACCGTCTTATTAACAACATTCCGGTTTTTTGTGGTGAAATAATTGTTCATCAATATACGGATGGAAACATCACTGCTCAAGGCATGCTTTTGCCCACGCCTAATGAAAACCCAGCCGCCCTTGTTTCAGCAGAAATTGCTATTCATTCTGCCGAAAGTTTGGTTGTTGAAAACGAACATATAGCTGCCAACAGCGAACTTTGGCAATTCTCTGCCGGAAAAGAAACGGTGGCCAATCTGTATTACGTAAACATAAACGGTGTACTGCAAAAAGTTTTTGTGGTTGATTATTTCCCTAACCATATCCATTGGTGGCGTGTTTGGGTAGATGCCTATTCTGGAAAGGTGCTAAATGCTTATGAAAAAACCTGCTCCATTGACGGCCCAAGAACTGCCACAGCTACAGACTTGAACGGAAAAAGTCAAACCATAAACACCTATCAGGTGGGGGCAACATACATGTTGATTGACGCAACTAAACCTATGTTCAATTCTGGCAGAGGCAGCATACCCAATGACCCATACGGAGCCATTTGGACCATTGACGCAAAAAATACCAATGGCAGCAGTTTAAGCCAAATTACCTCAAGCAGCAATACTTGGACGGATAAATCGGCTGTTTCAGCCCATTATCATGCCGGTTTGGTTTATGATTATTACAAATCGGTTCACAACCGAAACTCTATCAACGGAAATGGTGGAACCATGATTTCGGTGGTTAATGTTACCGAAAACGGAGCAGGTTTGGACAATGCTTATTGGAACGGGCAGGCAATGTTTTATGGCAATGGCAAAACGGCGTTTAAACCCTTGGCCGGAAGTCTTGACGTGGCCGGACACGAAATAACGCATGGCGTAATTTCAAGTACCGCCAATTTGGAATATCAAGGGCAATCGGGAGCCATAAACGAGTCAATGGCCGATGTGTTTGGCGTTTTGATAGACCGTGATGATTGGCGATTGGGAGAAGACGTTGTTAAAACTTCTGTTTTTCCAAGCGGTGCTTTGCGAGATGTAAGCAATCCGCACAATGGCCGCACATCGTTGGGGCAGAATGGATATCAGCCCATGAAAATGTCGGAAGCCTACAAAGGCACCGATGACAATGGTGGTGTACACATCAACAGTGGCATTCCAAACCATGCATTTTATTTGATTGCAAATACCGTTGGCAAAAACGATGCTGAAAAAATCTATTACCGAGCATTAACCAATTACCTAACCTCCAGTTCCAACTTTTTAGCTTTGCGATATGCCATTGTTCAAGCTGCCACCGATCTTTTTGGAGCCAATAGCACACACGTTGCCAAAGCCAAAGAGGCATTTGACACCGTAGAGATATTTGACCCCAATGCGGGCAGCACTGGCGGCGGAACCGGAAGCGAGGAAAAAGATTTGCCAAAAAACACCGGAACCGAAAATATTTTGAGCATTGATATTGACCCATTTAATAGCAACACCTTGTACCGAAGTTCTACGGCTGGAGACAATTTTAAGGCTTTTAGTCAAACAGATTTTCTCAGAAAACCATCGGTGCTTGATGATGGAAGTGTTTGTGTTTTTGTGGCGGATGACAACAATATTCACTCCGTTGACTTGAAGGGAACAAATGGCGAAAGTGTTTTAACAAGCGATGCTTTTTGGAGCAACGTGGCCGTATCGAGAGATGGAAAACGACTGGCTGGTGTGAGCACCGAAATAGATTCTGCCATTTATGTATATGATTTTACAACTAAAAAGTGGAATAAATTTACCCTCTACAATCCAACGTTTTCGGGTGTGTCTGCGGGCGGGGTTTTGTATGCCGATGCTATTGAGTTTGATTATAGTGGCGAGTACATTTTATACGATTCCCGAAATTTGATAAACAGCACCAGCGGTACGTTAGATTATTGGGACATAGGTATTATAAGAGTTTGGGATAACCAAAGCAACAACTGGGGTAATGGTAAAGTAGAAAAATTGTTTAGCCAATTGCCCTCAGATGTCAGTATTGGCAACCCAACTTATTCTAAAAATTCACCCTACATCATTGCTTTTGACTATATTGATGAATTTGCAGACGATTATGCTCTATTGGCTCTAAACACCAGTTCAGGCAAGGTTTCTACCGTATTTGATAACGTTAAGTTGAGTTTTCCAAATTACTCAAACGATGATGCCAAAATCATTTTTGACGCACAATCGAGCGGCAATGATGTGATAGGAATCATTTCTATGAAAACGGATAAAATAACTCCATCTGGCTCTGCCTCTTTACTTATAAATGATGCTAAATGGGGAGTATGGTATGCCAACGGAACGCGTAGTTTGTTTAGCAGCGAAAAAGATTTGTTGAGTTTTGCATTTCCAGCAGTGCAGGGTGCTTCAAAGGCCGTTTTTAGTGGAACAAACATTAATGTAACAGTGCCGGACAGTGTGGACGTAAAAAGCCTTATTCCAACCTTTACTCACTCGCCTAAATCAACTGTTTTGGTGGCTACAGAAGAACAGATAAGCGGTGCAAATGCCAAGAATTTCACGACCACCGTGGTTTATACAGTAAAAGCGGAAGATGGTTCGACCAAAAATTACAATGTGATTGTGACCAAAGAGATAGTGAACATTGATGACATTCTTTCGCAAAACATACTGGTTTATCCAAATCCGGCAAATGAAGTGTTGTTCGTTTCCGGAGTAAATCCTTTCAGTAAGTTTGATTTAATCGATACTAAAGGTTGCATGGTAAAATCAGGCAATATGAATAAATCTCAAATTTCATTAACTGACGTATCAGCCGGAACTTATTTCTTGATTATCCCACAACCACAAGGTTTGATAAGAAAACTCATTTTGATAGAATAGTTAATTTCTGATTAATAAAAAGCCCGCTGGCCTTTGGCCAGCGGGCTTTTGTTTTATAAAACGATTCTTTTTAAACCATCTCCATATAGTCGGTGTGGCAATAGCCTTCCACCGGATTTCCATCAATGCCCGTGCCTCTAACTATGTTCCAAGAGCTATTTACTCGTTTCACCAAAAGCAACTCGCTGTCTTTGGCAAATTTTCCGACAATTTCATCTTCTGTGCTTGCCCCTGCACGCACATTCAAGTTGCTCGATTTGGTTGCCACTTTGCATTTTATACCTTGTGAGCTAATATCGGCTACTTCGATGTTGTTAAACACATTGCTAACCGATGGTTGAGAACTCAAAAAAGCATTTACTTTTTCAAGAATCGCCCCATCTTCAACGCTGCCCGTAACAGTTACATTGCCACCGTTGTTTTGAACTTGCATATTGTGAATATTGAAGCCTGCATTTTGCATGGCTCCGTAAAGCGGATTTATTTCCTCGCTTTTTTCTTCTACTTTCTTTTTGAATGCATCAAATAATCCCATTTTTTTCTTCTTTAAATTGTTAAAAATTAATTAGCAGATAGTGTCATTTTTGCTCCGCTTCCATTGGTCAAAGTCATCCCCGTTTCAGATAACCCTGAAATTGACAGGTTGTCAGTAGTGCCATTTTCTGTCGTTTTAATGGTTGTTGCGGTTTCATCAATCTCAAATGTGCCTTCACTTTTTTTACCGGCAACGGTTGAAATCATTTTTCCTTTTTTGGTAAACTCTACCATATACCCTTCGCTGATTGTGGCTTGGATAGCAGATGCATCCATATTTGGATCTTCCATGGCTGTCACCTTCCATGCCTTGTACACCATGTTTCGTGGGTCGTTTTTCTTTTTGCAACTTGTGGCCAACACCACCAAAGAAACAAACAACACCGGAATTAATACTCTTAGTTTTCTCATTTTCTATTTTTTTGCGGCTAAATTACTTTTTTTGAGTGAAATAGTAGTTAATTACTCTCATTTTATCTGAGTTTTTGTAACACAAAACAATTTTATTTACCAATTCGTTGTTAATCAGATAAATTTGCCCAAATGCGAAATTTTTTTCTATTATTCTTTTTGGCTTTAAACCTTGTCGGTTTTGCACAAGACACCGATGAGGAGTTGGCTGCTCAATATTTTAACAACGAAGAATATGACAAAGCCGAAATACTGTATCAACGGCTTCACAAAAAAAACAGCGAATCGGTTTATATTTATCAAAACTACCTTAACTGTCTTTTAAAGCTAAACAACCTTTCGGAAGCTGAAAAAATGGTTTCGAGGCAGGTAAAAAAATATCCCGACAAACCCCTTTATGTGGTTGACTTGGGCTACCTATTTAAGGAAACCGGAAAAACAAAAGAGGCTGACGAATTGTATGAAAACGCCATTTCAAAAGCGGTTTCCTCTCTAAAAAGAGATGCCAGCACCGTAGAAGTTGAGCAACTTGCGGGTGCATTGGTAAAAAGAGATGAATATGATTTTGCCAAAAAAGCATTGCTGGAAGGACGAAAAGCAAGCGGATATTCTATCCTTTTTTCACAAAACTTAATGGACATTTACAAAGCCAAAGGCCAGTCGGAAGCGTTGGTAAACGAATGTTTGGATGTATTGGCCGAAGCACCTTCCGACTTGGAACGAGTCAAATCAAATCTCGTTTTTTTGGTTGACCGCGACATAAAAATGGACTATTTGCAAGAAAAAGCGGCTTTGTATATTCAAAAACACCCACAAAACACGTCGTTCGACGATTTGTTGATGTGGATTTTTGTTCAACAAAAGAAGTTTAACTCTGCCCTGCGGCAAGCAGCCGCCATGGATAAACGAAACAAAACGGATGGCAGAACGCTGATAGAACTTGCCGAAACCTGCCTTTCGAACGATGAGTTTGAGGTGGCCGAAAAATGTTTCGACAAGGTGCTGGAATTTGGCAATGATGGCTACTACTATCTTGTGGCAAAAGCAGGAAAACTTGAAACGGCCTATCGCAGAATAACAACCAGTCAAAACTTTTCGGAGCAGGATGTAAATAATCTTGTCGGTCAGTATGAAAACATGATTGCCACCTACGGAAAAGACCAGCACACGGCACCCAGCATTAAAGAATTGTCCGACATCTATATTTTTTACAAACACGATGCAGGCAAGGGCATTGAATTGCTCGAGGGGCTTTTGACTATTCCATATTTGCCTAGAAATGATTTGGGTGAGTACAAACTTGCCCTGGGCGATGCCTATTTGATTAAAGGAGATATTTGGGAAGCCACGTTGCTGTATGGCCAAGTGGATAAAGAATTTAAAGAGGATGCACTTGGGCAGGAGGCAAAGTTTAGAAATGCCCGATTGAGTTATTTTAAGGGAGATTTTGACTGGGCAAAAGAACAATTAGACGTGCTAAAAACGGCCACATCACAACTTATTTCAAACAATGCCATTGAGCTGACATTGCTTATTAAAGACAACACCGGACTGGACAGCAACACCGATGCAATGAAGGCATTTGCCACCTCTCAACTGTTGCTTTTTCAAAACAAATTAGATGAAAGCCTTTCTATACTCAACAAACTTCCGCTGGCCTATCCAAACCATGCCTTAGAGGATGAAATATACCTTGCAAAGGCACAAATTTTCTTTAAGCAAGGATTGTATGAAAAAGCGGAAGAATATTACCAAAACATCATTAACTATTTTGCTGATGATATTTTGGCCGACAACGCACTTTTTGCATTGGCCAAGCTATACGAACACCAGTTGAACAATCCGGAAAAAGCCATTGAAATGTACGAAAAAATCATTTTTAACTACCCGGGAAGTTTATTTGTGGTAGATGCCCGAAAACGCTACAACAAACTAAAATCAAACATTGCACCACAGTAAGGTTTGGCTTTGGTTGTTTTGCAATCTTGACGGGGAGTTTCCATGAACCCCTGAATTAACATATAGGAACGCCTTATTCTGCCAATACCCGCAAGGACGGTCAGGGTGTACTTTCTCAAACCCTTTGTTTATGCAGTCCCGATAGCTATCGGGCACCTTTTAAAGTAGCCCCTAGTATCCTTATATCGAACATTGGAATTAGCTAATGTATTGTTTTTCAATATTTTGTATTTTTGATGCCCTTGAATTTTGTGTTCGTTATTTAGAACGCACTTTTTCAAAAAAAATGTCTCAATTATATGAAACATCGAAATTCGTATCATTCAACTATCAAACTTGCTTTTGCATTAGATATTCATAAACAATGGTTACCGGATTCATTTATCAAATCTATTCCTCGATCGACTTCTTGGGCTTGGAAATTTGATACAACCGAGAAGTTTGTAGGTCATCAATATGCTATTGATATAAACGATAATGTGGAAGAACTCAAATTGTTGTATGATGATAAATTGAAGCGTGAGAAACAATTGCTCATTGCCTATGCCCGGATTAAAATCATCATACTCGAATTTTTTGGTAAAAACCAGTACAAAACTTTTCTCAAAGAAAACTTCAGAGAAATACTCCGATTCATTTATGCCTCAAAAAATACATTCGATGGGGGAGTGAGGTCAATGTGCAGATTCCTTGAAATACATCCAAGTACTTTTGCTTATTGGAGAAAATCTTTAGAAGTACACTGTGTTAATTCTCCCATTGGTGTATGTTTAAAGAAAGTTCCAAATCAGGTAACTTTAAAAGAACTTCAAACCATTAGAAGTCTTTTGAACAGAAAACGATTTCTCCATTGGCCAATTGCTTCTGTTTGGGCTTATGCCGTTCGAAACAACCATGTAAACCTTTCATTATCTTCGTGGTATGCCTACAATAAGAAGTATCATTTTCGAACACGAAAACCCAAGTTTAATAAATACAAGGATTATGATCCTTTGAGAGCCCAAAGACCCAATCATACATGGCATGCCGATGTGACTGTTGTAAAAACCCTTGACGGGTTGAAAAACTATGTTTATCTCATTGTCGATAATTTCTCTAAGTTTATCATCAACTGGAAGGTTTCTGATAAATGTAATGGTGCCATTCGCACTAAATCTATCAAAGAAGCAGTTAAACAACAATTTAGTGATGATTTGGAGGTTACTAAATCCATTGACTTAATCGTCGATGGAGGAAGTGAAAACAACAACCAAACCGTTGAAGCCTATATCAGGAAATCTCACATAGATATTACCAAAAAAGTAGCTCTTAAGGATATTGTACAATCCAACTCAATGGTAGAAGCCAGCAACAAAATCCTCAAGCACCAGTATCTTTTTAAACAACCTATTGCCAACATTAATCACTTAAGGGAGCATCTCAACGAGGCGGTGTTCGATTTTAACCATCAGAGACCGCATTGTGTTCTTGGATTATATACTCCTGCTGAAGTTCATTACAACAACAAACCTCGGATTGACAAAGACAAAATCAAGAAAGAAGTCAAAGAACGCATTAAATTAAACCTAAACAATGGTTGCGGATCAGGATGTTAATAAAATGAACCAAAATCAATTCATTTCAATCAAACAAGGGTAATCCTTTCCATTTTCAAATTCGTTTTCTTCTCAAAAGTATTTCAATTCTCTTTTTTCAAAACCAAAATTAAAAACAAGGTCATCAAAACACTTGTGTTTCTAAGTGTCTGATAATCAATATTGCCGTCCCGATAGCTATCGGGATAACGAACGACCTATTCTGCTAATACATACATTTCCAAACCCTTTGTTTATGTAGAGTTTCAATTTCATTTCTTGTTTCCGGTTTCGTATTCTAATCTTCTACCCCCATCCTAGTTGCCGGAGATTGCTTATTTCATATACTTTTTGGCCACGTATAACCTCCGTCACCTCCGGCTCTTCTGGGTTGGGTGGCGGTGTGCTGCCTATTACTAGGTTGGGCATATATTGACCCAATCGGCTGCTGCCGTATATGGGGGCTGTTTCCCACACCAAGGTGCTGCTTTCTTCTATATAGGTGCTCATTATGTTGCTGGAGGCATCACGAATATACCACGTTTTTTTGTTTGTTAGCAATGCCTTTGTTTATGAAGGGTTTTGATTTTATTTCTTGTTTCTTTGTTTTGTATTCTCGTCTCGTACTCCTGTGTTAATTGCCTCGCAGCCCCGGAGAGTACTATATTCATATATTAGAAACAAAATTAGTCCACTTATTTTTATCCTCAACCTTCATTTTCTTTCTCCATTCTACCCAAGGTTCTTCGGCTGAAACTAACTTTAGTAATTCTTCATTAAGATTGCTCTCGGTTATCGAATAAAAAATCATATTTGCTACCCAATCTTTAGATTCATCATCAAACCACTTTAAAATTGTTTTCAAAGATTCTTTACTTAATTGTGGGCTGTAAAAATTAGAAAAACTTGAACAAGAAACTACAATAACGTATGTATATACATATGTACTATCATTTATTTCGACATTCCGAGGACGACTCACTTTATAATTGATATTGTAATTGGTAATGTTATTCAGACAATCTATCGTTAAACTGTCATTATTTATTTCTATGGTCTCAACATCCTTGATGTGAGCACCAAAACTTCCAATACCTTGAACACTAAACAAAAATGCAATCAAGGTAGTAAAGGTACAGATTGGACGAACACTCTTACTCATTTCCTTTAGTAATATTGTCGTAGTTGCTTTCATATATTGCTTTTATTTCAGGATTCTGGGTCTCAATGAATGAAGCAATTAGATTTAAGCAACCTTTCCGGTCAACTATGTGTCCTTCATACTCCCCTCCCTCTTTGTACAATTTAAAAATATGCTTTATCCCTTCATAACTTCCATCATCCGCTTCAGGATTTTCATGCTGAAACTCCAAAACGTTGAACACGGCAAGAGCCTCTGCTTGAAATTGCCCAGACACATATTCTTCTTTTGTGAGAGAACCTTCTTTTGCTTTTTCATCCAGTTTATCGTACTTCGGCATATTCCCCACATTTGTAACTTCATAAACTAACGTAGTTAGTGTTCGGGGATCGTCGTTAACAGAATGTTGGGGTAGTCCAATGTAACCATTTTGACCCGAAACAACACTACTTGGAGTGTTTTTCTGGGTTTCAGTCAGATTAGCCCTTGTCCCTTTATCGTATAAGTAAATATTTTCAACATTTTCAGTACTATTTATAATGGACTGAAATACTTGTGAAGCTTCGAGCAGTTTTAAAAGACATTCCAATTGATTTTTTTCATCTGAGCTAAAACCATTTGGATTCTCTGGTCCAAAAACAACAATTGTTGGATTTTTATCATCCGAACTTTCAAGTCCATCCAAATCAATAGCATGAATGGGTTGATTCGAAGCAAACTGATACGGAGTGTACCATGGATAAGACTGCGTTAGAGGATCAACACTCAAAAACTTACCGATGGCAGGATTGTAAATTCTAAAGCCATAATCGTAAGTAGATTGGCCGCCGCCCATGCCTTCTTTGTCTTGTTCTTTGCCATTGAAGCCAAACCGATACCCCTCCCCAGTCAACGTCGCCGAGCGGCCATCCATCTGCATACCGAATGGATAGTAATCATTTGCACTTAAAAGCTCGGCATCGTAAATAGGTAAAAGGTTGGGGCAAGTAAGCATTTTACGGTCACTTACTACCGCCAACACATTGCCTAAATGATTGCTTAACTCATACATTTTTAATCCTCTTATGTCTTTTGCTTCGTCTGCCGGAATGCCTGACGAAACCGGAACACCATTGCTGCAAATAAGTTTTTCGGGTTTAAACATCCCAACCCGACTGCTTCCATACATCATGGCCTCTTTCCACACCAAATCGTTATTGGCTAACGAATAAGTAGAAATTACATTGCCCGAAGCGTCACGAATATAATAGGTTTCTTCTACTGAAACAATAGTACCCATGGCGTTTTTGGTAATAACCCGTTTCATGGCTCTGTTGCCATCGGGTGTATATTCAAACTCTAAATCGGCAAGTATTGGGGCGGTATTGTTTTTGTCTATGGATTTTATTTTGCCATACACCGTCCACTCAATATTGTCTATGCCTTCCGCTTGGTCAGAAATTAAGTTTCCAATTTCATCGTATAGGTAGTTGCCGGGAAGCTGGTCGTCAATATCGTTAGTGTAGTTGGATGAATTAACCATATCACTTACGTACTCCAGTTTGTTTGTGCCGGGGAAGTAGTGGTAGATAAAATTATCCATTTGAGTGTTTACAGCGGTAGTACCATTTCTGCTCAATGTCATTATGTTACCGTTTGCATCGTAGGTATAGTTGCATGCATAATCCTGCAATGGCCCTGAAGATGGCTGCCTCCAGTGGTTCGTGGTAACGTTTATATCATCCCATGCAGTGGCTGATTTAATTCGATTCAACTGGTCGTATGTATAAGCCATACCCATGGGCTCTCCGTTTGTGCCCATAAAGGGTTGAAGGGCGGTAATCATGTGTTTGATGTTGCCGTTAAACAAATCAGGTGAGGCCGACCCAAAATCGGAGCTGGATGTTTGCGAAAAGGCCAAGTCGCTGGAAAGAATGGAGCCAATTTCATAAAAATCACCTTCGTAATAGCCCAAGCTAAAGCCAAAAACGTCTTTGCCCACATATTCGTTTATAGAACCCGATTGACCGTCTCTGCCGATATCTCTGTCAGATTTTAAAGTATTGCTGTTTACACCTTTTAGCCAACCCTGTATGGTGTAAGCATAGTCAATGCCTTGCACCCTGAGGTCACCAATTTCTTGCCGCATCAGTGGCCCGTGCCTAAAATATTCATAGGATGCATCTTTATCCCAATGCACACCGTTGGATGAAGTGTAGGCTGCCACCAAGCGGTTGTCATCATCGTATTCGTATTTATGAATAAACTGGTCTTCCTGGTCTTTTTGGTAAGTAAAGGTATTTACGTTCCCACTGATAAGTTCGTAATCATATTCCAATAGTCGGAACTCTTGGTTGATGGAAGCTAGTGCCGTGTATTCCTGCACCAATTGTTTTACGTTTCCATGTATGTCGTAGCTGTAATGTGTTCCGTAATTGTAGGTATAATCATCGTTGTCGTAGGCGTCTTCATAAGTCATGGACACCACCCTTGATCGAAGATTGTCGGCACTAAAGTTCTTATACGAAATAGCAAACAAATCGTTGTCATAATACGAATGTGTCACCTGCTCGCGGGTGTTGGCATTGGCAATAAAGTTGGCCAAATCATTTTCGTCAAAGGCTATTTGCCAACTCATGGCATTCCAATTGGCTATTTGTCCTACTTCCGAAATTCTACCTTGTTCATCGAACACGGTGTAGCTAAACTGGGGTGGGGCCATTGCATTGTGGTTTGGAATGTCGTGTTGTTTTTGGTTTTGGCTTATGACCAATCTTCCCAAATTGTCGTACCAAAAGTTCGACTCACCACCATCGGGGGTGTTTTGCTGAACAATTTGATTTAAACTGTTTTGCGAGTAAGTGGTTATTAATTGATGGTTGTTGTAAATAGGTGAGGCAATACCACTTCGTGCAGCTTCAATTTGATTGAAATCAGCTTGAGCAGTAATAAAATCTACTCCCGCAGGTGGTACGGTTTGCACCAAGTTATTCGACAAATCGTAGTAATAAAGGGTGTAATGGTATTCGTTAAGGTCGTAGGTTCTGGTGAAGTTTTCAGACGAAAATCCGGTACGACAATGTTCTACATAGCGTTTTTCAAAATCATCTTCTAAATCCTCGATATATTTTTTATATGCACGTTTTGCATTATAGGTAGCCACTTGGTCCTTAAAGTTTCGACAAGGGTCTTCGTCAATTTCGAATTCTTGATAATAGGGTTTATTGCAGAGTTTTATACAAGGCCTTGAAATCTTTTCTTGTGCCGGAGCAGAGGTATACAAGGTCATTACAAACTCCACAGGAAATAAATTACTCATGCCGTCATCCTGCAAGGCATACACCTTGAATTTGTTCGGGAAATAACAACCTACACCATTTTGTAGGGGTTCGATAGAGGTAAAATCCACGACACTTCCAAAATCGAAATAGTAATTGCCATTGTAATATGGTGCTGTTGCGTAGTAAAGCTCAAAATTGGTGAAGTGCGTACAGTTATCGGAAATATATGAGCTTATAAAAAACTTGGAAAGGTCTAGGTTTTGAAATTTTAAGGTACTCAAACAACTTCCGTCGTACCAATCGCTGTTGTAATAGGTGGGTATGTCAGGTTGCAAATACCAGTTGCTGGTCAACAGTCTATTCGGCACGCTTCCCCATGAACCTGGGGTGGTAACAATTTCATTTAAAACTTCAAGGAAATAGAGTGCTGCCGTATCTACCTCACGACAATCGCCGGAACATCCGCTTCCGTCCAAATTAGAACAAAAACAGTCAATATAAAGATCCAAAAACATCTCCACAGGAATGTTGATGTTTGGATAATTTGGATCCGGATACGCTCCATAAAATTGTTCCATAAAATCTTCCAATAGTTCTTTGTCGCAAGTGGAACAATTAGAGATACTGTTGAGATTGCAGTAGGCTTGTAGGTTGGAAATAATGTTCGGGTCAACATTGGTTTCGTAATCCTGTAAGAACTGAGAAAAAATGGAACAATCCTCTTTGTTAAGTGGTGTTGTAAGTATGGTGATAGCACCCAAATTAGTAATAATTGGATCAGGATTAGTACAATCAAAACAAGATGGAACCATAGGTGCATTTGTTCCCGTATAGAAATATTCAATTGCCTTTTTCTGAGCAGAGCTCCAAGCGTATGTACTCGCCGGCGGAATGACATTATTAGCCGCATCGGCTAAATAGGCCTTACGGCATAGACTTTCGATGTCTTCAAAGTCAAATCCAGGCATTTCACAGTTAAGTATATTGTTTACCCAATCACTAAAAGGTGGTTTGGGTGTGGGAGCTGAATTATAGCTCTCTTTGAGTCCAATTAATTTGTTGCAAACACAATCATCCAAATCTTGCATGCCCGTTTGGATTTGCATATTGTCTTGGGTTGATGCCCATTCAATCTGCTCAATGTAGCCCTTATACCAATCAAGAGGTAAGTTCTTTTGACGAGTCGGATTGGTATTATTTTCTTTTAGTTGATACGGAACATTTAACACATCATTAAAGGCATAGCCTTCATAGTACTGAAGGTACAGTTCAATGGTAAAAGAATCCTTGATGTTTGAGTTTAGTGAAGCACATTGCTGCATAAAATCAATGTATTCCCAATAGGTAAGATTAAACTTGAGCCGTTTGTTTAGTTGTTGCTCCAGAATAACTTGATAGTTGGGTATGGTTTGTATATCCACACCATAATAGGTGTTTATCTCAACGAGTGTCTCGTAAAATTCGTAACAGTCCACGCAGGAATTGCAACTGCTGTCAGGACCGTATTGAGCAATCATGGATTTCTTTAGGTCTTCGTTGGTTTCGTTTAAAATGCAGTCATCCAGTTCAAGCGTTTCAGGATTACATCCTTCTATATCCGGTTTTTTCCATGCCAAATAATCGTGATCGTAACTCATTGGGAAGTTAATCAGGTTGACGTCACAAACTCCAGCTTGTCGACGGGTGTCGGTTGGTGGTATTACGTGGTCAAAAATATCTTCAAAAGAAGTGGCTGTTATTCCAAGTACTGATACTGATTGTCCCGTAGCTAAATCAATAGAACCAAAAGGTCGGTCAGTGTCACATCCGGCGGTACATACGGCTACAAATCCAAGTGCCAAATCGTCCTTTTCACTTGGAGTTAATGTACACTTCTCCAGTTTAAAAAGCCAAGATTCGACATTTGCCTCACAGGTGGATTGGCAGTAGTCGTCAATTTCTGTTTGAGTCTGAGATACTGCCATGCTTTTTACATCAGAAATTCTATTGTCTTCATCCACCACACTGGGGTAACGTTTTTGGTAGCCTGATGGAATGGAAGGATTGCATCCGAATGTTGTCTCAATCAATCGTTTTTTCTCCATAAGATAAATAGAGCGGAACATAATCCATATTCGATCTAGGTATGGTTCACAAATTCCTGATGGACTCCAATCCGAACCACTAAGGCAGGTTAAAATATCCGAACAAGTTCCATTTTCCATGCCACAGATATAAGTGGCCATGGCCGCTTCCCATGCACTAATATTCCTGCAATTTATGTCTTCCGGATCTGGATTCTTAAAGGCAACAAGTGCCGTTTCTAAGCTCCCTGAAACACCATTACCCGTTCCATTGGAAGCAAAAAATGGATCCAATTCGTTGATGGTCACATTTGGCACATACGAACCGCTCATCCCTAATGGATTTAAAAAACCGCGGCTATAAGCCTCGGCGTACGTTTTAGTTTCCATCATGTCTCGGTCATACTCATCACTTTCCGTTTCATTCATGCAAAACTCATACTCGCAATATTCAGGATGCAGTTTTACCAATGCGTCAATCCATTTCTCATCAAAATTCTCTACATACTCCTGAGGTGTCATAAAGATGGGTTTCGTTTTTTCACCAGCCACCATAATCCAAGGATCTACGTTGCCACCATTGGAGTAATCTGTCATGTAATTTGACCCATTCATAACGTAATATTGATAGGTAAAACCAACCGTTGACACCTCCGCTTCATCAAGCATTCCATGACCTACAAAGTTGCCATTTGCATCATATTCATATTGTGCATATTGTCCTCCCGGTCTCATATCGGCCTTTAACTGCTCTAAAAAGACTTGGCAACTTGTAAAATCTGATGAACACAGCTCATCACAATCTGCTTTAATCTGATCGAAAAGATCCTCAATGGCAGCTTGATCTTCGGCATCTGGCGTTACACCACTGTTAACCAATTCCTGAAGCTTGGCATTAACAAAGTCGGTTTTGTTTTGAGCAGTTGAATAGAGTTCGCTGCATACCTCACAATCCAACTCGCAATCATCATAATTTACTTCTGCTAAGTATTGGTCAATAAAATCTTGTTCGGATAATAAGTCATCTTTATTGGCCAAATATTGTGCTTTGTAATATTCTATCGCATCCTGACTTATTTTCAGTCGCTTGCTTATCATGTACGTTCCAGTACTAAGGGTAATAATGATGTCTTGATTATTTAAATCGGCATCGGTATCAAAACTGTAAGAAAGGCTACCATCACAGTTCACATCAAAGTCCTGACCAATTTTACCAATTAATCGTTTTATAGGCTGATTCCCGACGGTGTTTGGGTCGCCATCCAATACCTCGTTCATACATTCATCTGTTACACTTATTTCAAGCTCATATACACAATCGTAACATAAACCAATGGTGTGTTCATCTGTAAATGTAGGTATATCAATGTTGTAACTGAGCGTGTGTGCCACATCCTGATTTTCAACAATGATTTGTTTGTTTATTGTAAACTCATCCAGTCGAGACCCAAGTTCATCCGAATTTAACGTTACAGTTAGCGTTGTGGAGTTTAATGCGGTAGGCAACGCATCCAAATTATCAGGAGATTCACCGGCCAAAGCTGTTGCAATCACTCTACCCGAAAGATCCAAATAAGAAACACTTACTTGTCCATTTGGGTCAACCACCATGTTTTTTTGATAATGTTTGTAATTGCCCACATTGTTTCCGAACAATCGATCTAGCTCCACCTGTTCAGGTGTTGCATAATAATATTTTGTTTCATGGCCGGTTCCAAGTTGATGATCAATTCCCACACCTCCTTGTCGACGTACTCTTCCCGTATTGTCCGGAGTATATTCGGTAACAGCAAAGGCATATCCCAATGCATGGGGTATGTATTCATAGCCTAAATTTGAGGCTAACGGATTGTTTGACGAATAATATTTTGATGCACCACTTGTATTATCCATGGTGTTGATGCTTCGAGTGCAGTTCGCACTCATGTCAAAATCAGAACGGGTATAAGCTTCTCCAGATGTTGAACTCAGGTTAAAACCTTCATAAAATCGAAGCTTGTTTTCGAAGGCAGGTGCCGGAATTGCAGTTACAGCAGGACGACCGTTGTGATCATAAAATGTTTCTGCTACAGCCGCATCCTGCTCGGTATTTAATCGTGTTACTGTTTGTCTTTGTCTTAATGAACCATCGAAATAAGCAATTACCTCTTTTCGCAAACCATTTTCGGCATACGTTGCACTGTATTGCCAGTTTAGGTTTGGTTCATGAACTTGAATGGATGTAAAGGGTACAGGAAAAGCTTCGGCAGTTAAAACAAAGGTGTTTAAATAATTGGATCCATTGTTTGACCAGACTCCATTGACACGATGTTCAAAGTTAGCTCCTGTTTTGCCAACAGCTCTTACACGACACACCACATAGCCTTGGTCAAAGACGGATGAAAAATCGTAGTAGGTGTTGGTTAAGATAACACGTGAGGCGTTGTTTTTAAACTCAATATACAAGTCTCCGGCAGTTTTAGGAGTAGCATCAACGTCATAATCGTCAATGTACTGCCACTCCAATTCATATTCTTCGGCACCATCAACAGCATTCCAAGATACCCTAATTTGGTCGCTTAAAGCCAAGTATTGCCAACTATTAAAACTCGGTGTGAAATTAGCATCAATGTCTTGGTATCTTTCTATTGTTATGGCATTGTACAGTTTTACAAAGTTTTTATTTGTGGTGCTACTCATGTTGAGTATCTTGGCCTCAACCCAATACGCATTTTCAAATACAAAACTATGTTCATCTAAGTTGGTCTGACCTACGGTTGCATCATAATCAACATTCAACGTCTTGAGATACGTATTGTTGTTAAAGGTTTGATTGATTTCATCCCATTCCCGAGTATTTATTTCCAAATCTATAGAAAATGAAAACTGACTCGGTGGACAAGTCGAAACATCATAATCGATTTCCAATCCAATGACATTGTTAACATGCCTTAAATAATACCCTGGACTTCCAACGGGGGAGAGCGGATTTGTCATTCCGTTGGACTGATAGGTTACCACATCATAATTTAAAACGGTCCCCATCAGCGATAGACCTGTTCCAACCTGAGTTACCCTTAATTCGGGTTCTATACCTCCGAAACTTGTTAAGTAACTAACAAGAAGAACGATTGCTAAATGTAATTTCTTTAAGTTCATGTTTTTTTACTTAGGGTTTATGAAATTCTTCATAGGTTGAAAATGCGGGTTGAAGAACCCATTTATTGTCCTTGTCTTTTCGATAGTATTTAGATATGGAAAAGCTGGTATCTAGAATGTTTCCTTTGTGAGTATTTCGATACGTAATTTGCATAAATTCTTCCGCTGATCCACCTTCTTCGGTTCGATAATACACGGCCATTTTTTCAATAAGAAAAGTTGCGGAATCAATCACCATTTCAGAATGATGCAGGATTCCGGAGGTGAACTCGGTAATTTTCCATTTTCCGTTTCCGATACGCTCCACTTTTCCTCCACCCAAAAGTTTATTCAGACTGTCCGCAGTCATGGATTGAAGCATAGGAATCTCTACAGAATTATTTATCGAGGAGTCCAGTATCAAAAATTTCTCCTCATGGTCCACCGTCAAAGACAAGCCATTATTCACAAAAAATTCTGAGGTTCCCATTTTGTAGTAAATATTCGTCCCTTTGATAATGATTTTTCCTGTTTCAGTCTCCCAATCGCTTTTGTTATTCACACTTCCCATGGTAATGGTAAAATCCATAGAAACGCCCTCTGAGGAATGGTAGGTCTTCTGCACACCTATTAGTATATCTTTTAGGCTTGTTTGTGCTTGTGCAAATTTTCCTGACGAAAAAAGCAATATCACTAAAATGAATTTTTTCATAATCTTTAATTATTTGATTTGATATGACTTCTTGTTTCTTGCAATGTGGCAACCCCTTTTTCCGTTTCCTTCTTTACCCTAAGTAGGGCTCCTTCGTTGTCGTATTCGTAGAAGGTGGCGTAGTTGTTTTCATCCAATTCAGCCATTAATCTCAATGAACGGTAATCATAAACATAGGATTTCATATTTGAATTAAATGGGTGCACTCGCAGGTCATCCAACCAACCGTCAACATCACTGGCCCCATA
Organism: Flavobacteriales bacterium; assembly: GCA_020635395.1. Classification (NCBI taxonomy): domain Bacteria; kingdom Pseudomonadati; phylum Bacteroidota; class Flavobacteriia; order Flavobacteriales; species Flavobacteriales bacterium. The sequence continues at coordinate 32,796 of JACJZV010000003.1, read as the reverse complement.
AATGGTTATCGCCAGATTTTTATCTCCGGTCATAACTTCAAACTGTCCTTCAATCCGTTGCCAACCTTCAATTAACTTTCCATTGGTATTAATTGTATAAGTACGAAGCTGATTGTTTTGATCGGTAACAACCACTTCTATATACATTTCGTCATACGAAGTATGATATGCATCTCTTGCTTCTTTTACCCATGCCCCAACTACATATTTACCAGGTTCTGCAGGGGTAAATTCCCCAACATCATCGGTAAGTTTTACAATTTTGGTGTAATTCTCATCCGCACTGCTTGTGTGGACTGTAAAATCAGACAAGGCAACGTTACAAACCATTGACGTGGTTGGGTTTATCTTAATACTATAATTACCTGTATGCTGCTGAGTATTGTCAAAAGACAAATCCATACTATTTAACACAATGGCGTTGATATCAATTTTAGCCGCCGGACACGGGAACTCCACTGCCATCAATTCATTAAACGCATACTCCTCAAACCCATCAAAGAACATTTGACTGAATTGACTGTTGGCCGCCACGGCCGTAGGTAAGGTGTGATTGTATCCATACATCGCACTGGAGTACTGATTTAATGGGTTTTTGTTTTCTAATTCTTGACCAAATGGTGAATATTTCGTTATTTCACTCGACCAAACCCATTTAGGATCATTGTATGTTGGTTCATACTTTTGAGCGGATGAGCTAAATTTCCAGAAAGCATTGAAATCTGTCAACTTTCCATCTGTTCGAGTGTTAACTCCAGATGAATTTTGGTCTCTTTCGCTTACAAATACCCACGATTTGTAAGGTCTCCAATTACCCTTAATACCTCTAAGGAAAGGGTTGGTGGTGGCTTCGGTAAATCCGTTTCCGCAGACTGTTTCGCAATCCAAGAAAGGATCGCAGTCCGAGGTCACGTTAAGCCAAATCGTATCAACATCGCCATACTGGTCTTTTACCACCGTTTGAACCCGCATGGTATGACTGGACGTAACTTCAAAGTTCAAGAATTCAAGTATATTGTTCAAATCATGATTCTCTAAATCAATAGATACTTTGCAACTTGGTTCTAATCCTTCTTCCGTCCAACTGAAAATTACCTCAAAAGAGTTTGATTCTTCATTGTAATCTAGTTTCCAATTAGCTCCAACATTTATTATAGAACTACTTTGTTGTATGTTTGATAAGAGAGAACTATTTAAATCTGATAAATAATCTGTTTCATGATAACAATTTACCGCACAGTTTTGCTTTATTTCTTCAAATGTAATCGGTATGTAAACTTGGTGGTTGTCATCCCACACATAAAATACATCGTCAAGATATGAGGCGGAGGTACTACCAGTCAAATTATTTCCGGATGAGGCTTCATACACATGAATGTAGTTGCCATTCCCATCTTTTTGGAATAACATATCGTATTTTGGAGTATAGGTAACCTGCCACATCATCTGACCAGCTTGATTAACCTTTTCAAACTCTATTGAAGATGTAGGATTTATTCCAACATATTCTACAAGGCATGGCTCGAAATAATACGTACTTATTATTTCAGACTGAGATAGACTTTCGTCAAAGAAAGCAACGTTTTGAGGGTCTGGCCGATGATAGTTGTGCTCACATTTTCGTTCAAATCTCGATGCGTTGCCATCCATTGCTTGAAACAATGCAACAATGTTTGTATAAAAATCAGTTTCTGTATCCTCGCACTTTTCGAACGTAAAGTAATTTAATTGTGTTTTCCATTCGTCCTTAAATTCCATTGCAGACACATTCAGTACATTACTAAAAGCAAGTTTATTGGAAGCAACCGGAAGGGAGGTGGATTCAACTGTCATAACAGCAGCCCCCGGAACATTTTTTCTTCCTGATCGAATTACTTTTAAATCTGCATAGGTATTAAGTTTTATCGGATTACCTTCTCGGTCAATTAAATTTAGAATTCCGTCCGCACCTTTATATAGCCATGCATGATAACGAACCTGAGCATATCCATTTTTGGCATATATCGTTGCTCCGTTAGCATCTTTTTGGAAAGGGTATATCAATACTTCATCCCCTTCAACCAAATAATCAGAAACACTCAGGTTAAAGGGTAGGGTAGGTTTGCCATCTGTAAAAAGCACCTTACGTACATACAATTCATTGTTTTTGTATTTGTGTCCCATCCCATCATAGGCATAATAGGCTGGAATTGCCGAATTGTAAATTTTGTCTTCAAATTCGTTTTGAACACTGGTAACAAGTACCTCACCAGTTAGGGCATCATATATTTCGTTGGTAGTAGAAATTTGCGAGCCCTCTTGGAAGGCAATTACTTCTTTTAAGAGTCCTTTTCTGTTTATTACTTTTGTTGAGACTGCCGTGTAATTTTCGTTCTTCTTTTTTTTGATTCCAGGAAAAATGGTAATAACTGCGGCAATACCGACTAAGAATAAAAATCCATCTGTATTTGTATTAAAACTTCCATCAAGAGATTCACTTCTGTTTTGTCTAAAATCATTATGAAAATCTATATCAACACCAATCATACGCGATTTAATCTCTCCTTTTTGATCGACTGTTTTAACATAGTTTTCCAATTTTTCCTTTGTTCCACTTTTATTTGTATGGTAGATATACTTAACACCTGAAATGGGGTTTGTTCCACCCTCGGCATAAGACCATTGTGCTTTAGGTTTTCCATGCATATCATTCAATTCGATGACATGTCCTTGCGTTCCGGCGAAATATGTCCTCATTTTCCAATTTTGAAGTATCTTCCATTTAGGAGCCTGAACATTGGGTTTTAATTCAGTAGATTCGACAACTATTGGAAAATCTTTCGCTGTATTAAACTCATGCACTGTCCGACCGGTAGCTGTTCTTTCCACACCTGAATGAGACAAGGCTTTTACCTCAACTTTGCTATACCCCACTGAAGGACTTGGGAAATACGATTCGCCAATAGGATTGTCCATCATGTATTCATCGTTTGGGATCCATAAATTGTCAATGGTTAAAACCCTTGGCATAACATAGGGGTTTTCATCACTACCTAACATGGGTTCGTAACTGGCAACTCCGCTGCTTATTTCTGTCGTTCCTCCGTTCTCATCAGAGATTTCAGTGGTATATGAATAGGTTTGACCGTAGGCGAATGACTCCGCATTTGGGTCATCAGTATTCATCAAATCCCAATTGTCAGAAAGAGAAATTTGTTTTACCCGATGTCCACCACCTAACTTTTTACCATTGGGATTATTAAGCCTTATCCATGACTTATCCAATACAACCAACTTTCCAATTTCCTCGGATTCCATGTGTTTATACATCCCTCCTCCAAGAATTCTGAATAAGTCTCCTTGAAATGGTGACATGGAAAATGATTTTTTTGTTCTGTCTCCATCTTTATCAAGTTTTGGTGCTTTTCCTTGATACAAAATGTATGGTGTATTCATTCTAGTAAAATTCCAAATGGATAGGGCGATTGGACTTACATTTTGTTCTTTTTCTTTTCGTCTTTTCGCTACACCATCTTTCATAGGAAAATAACCAATTGTTCCATTTTGAATGACTCCAAATTTGTCCATTCTATCCCAATCAATTTCGGCATATCCTTTAACATACTCGTGTGGAGATGCGGGATCCGGACCATGATTTTTGCTTAAACGTGCATAAACCGTAAACTGAAATATTTCGATGCCCTTAAGGTAATTTTTTATCAATTCATCTTTGGCATTAGCACCGGTTATTGGTTCCTGCAAGTGAAAATACAGAATGTCGTGTTTATCTATTTCTTTGTCGTATTCATTATAAGTGTGTTCTGAACGTGTCCCTATACTTGACCCTCTGCCAAAGCCTGCTATTTTAATCATTTGCATGGCCTTCTTGTCTTGCACATAGGCATAATCATCCGCCTCATATTGAATGTCAATGGTTCCGCCTGAGGGAAGAAAAACCTTAGTTAAACACCATGATTCAGCATAATTATCTGCATCTTCCTTATCCTGTGTGGTAAATGGGTATTCCTCATTGGGCAAATTTGTGTTCAATGGGGAATAATTTCCCCAACGATCAACACCTTTTAACACGTAGCTTGGGTTGTTTGAGCTATAAACAAACGTGTAAGGTGTGGTTCTACCTTTTTCTGAAGAACCATAGGTAAAATAGACTGACTTTAGTGTCAGTTTTCCGCCAGTGCCTTGTGTGACCGAATTATCTATACCTGGGCAAAGACTATAATCATACTCAAAATGAACCGTTTTTATTGGAACTGCGGTACTTGGATTCGATAAATACTCTTGTTTTGAATAAAGAATAATTTTATCCAATTTATATGAGTTCTCTAGGCTTGACATTCCACCATGGATATCTTCAACTCCTTTTCCATCCTGACGCGTGGAAATTTTAAACACAGCAATATGATTTTTACTTTCGATAGAATGCATATACCACATTTCTTTTTCCCCATACAATACAGAACCCTTGTCATCGTCTGGATTGGTTTTAAGTCCGCCGCCGTGCGATGCTTTTAATTCATTGTAGGGTACTCTCCATTTATAATTTTCAGATGTTCGACTATAATTGATTTTTACTGCTGTTCCTATATCATCGTCAGAAATGCCATCTCCCGTTAAATCCACATAGTCGCTTGATAAAATTGCTGTTAAGAGGTAAGAATGAGCATAGGCGGGCGTTTCAATTTTTTCATAATAATTGTCCTGCCCTTTATTATTATTTACTGAGGCATCTGTTGTTGTATAGGATACTTGACCATCAGATTGGGTTACTGTATTTCCAGCAACATTGAATGTCATGGATACATCTTTGTTGTTATAGGCTGGAATGCCATAGATATATCGCATACCATCCGTTCCTGTCACAGACATTTCGCTTAAATGATGCCTTGGACGTGACAATCTTGAAACGTTCTCAACGTCAAACGCTCCATTTATGGGCGTACCATTAATAGGATATATTTCAATATCTCTTTCTAAGGCAGCTGCAACGGCATCGTTTCCAGCTAAATATGACAAATGGGTATTTCGAGGCATCCTGCCGGTTCTTACATGATTGTTATTACCCGTATAGGGGCTTCTGAAATATGCTCCTTCATTGGTTTTATAGAGGTTTCCTAAAACCGTGCCGCCCGTTAAATTTGGTTCTATAAGTGTTGTTCTATTAAAAATATCGAAGTACTGACTGTCGGCAACACTTAACTCTCCCATGGAGGCGAAAAACGAGGGTTCATAGTCAATATCTTGTGCGTTTTCTTTACTACTTATGAAATCGCCCTGATAAATCAATTTGTTATCTTCCTTCCACGCTCCTGAAGTACTTTTATTATAGTGCCACCCCCCATTCACACCAGCCTTGATAAGTGCCCCAAGTCCAAAATCTGCTCCCAATTTTCCTCCGCCGCCACCGGATTGGGTATAATCATCATGAAGTGCAGGGATGTCACTTCTCATAGGTCTATATGCTCCGGCAATACCTTGACCCGAAGCAGAGTAGATATCATAGGTATGATTTGTTACTGGTAGGTTCATACTTCCCTTTGCAAGGATACCCTCTGGCTCCCGATTAAAATCCAGTAAGACATCTAATTTTTCTAAACCACCGTCACTCAAATTATCATCTTTATGTTCTTCATATAGATACCCGTATGCTTTTTTGTTAGTTTCTTTGTTCCTTAACCATTGATTCGAATAATAACCAGAAAAGTCGGTATGAAGAGTTAAACCCCAAAGTTCGGTTCCTGGTTTAAAATTAAAAGAAACTGCTGCATTTCCATAGGAGTTTGAACCAGATGGCATCCAAGTTGACTGGGCAAAGGTCATACCTGCAAGTTGACCACCTCCTCCCATAAATTTAGAGTTAGACTTAGACTTATGCGTTTGTCTTGAGGCATGACTAAAAGAAAGTCCAACCTCTTGAAGGCCAGCCCGACTATTAAAAGTACTTCCAATTTCAAACGTACTTCCGTGTTGCTGTTTATCTTTCTCGTATTTCTGTGTAAATGAAACGGAAGGAGAGATATCGATTCCCGAGTGAGAATTTGCGGAATAATCAAATCCAAAAGAAGTAGTTGAGTTTTTTTTCTGAATGTTGAAAGCTGGAGATACACTAACTTCGGTTCCCCAACCTTTATAGCTATTATAAAACAAACCCATACCGAACCGAATATTAAATTTGCTATTCTCTGCATTCCAACCAAAAATTTCAGGGCTCGTTCCTGCATTAAAACCTAAAGTCCAATTATCTTTAATATTGAGCTCCCTATTAATGGATTCACCCATAAAATCATCCGGCACACCCCGCTTCATTCGGTTAATAGCACCAGCATTGATGTTCCAACCAAGCCCGACCCAACTGGCTTCTTGATCCATTCCAATACCCGCATGATAGCTGAGATTTACAGGATATCCTCCAACATCCAACAAGGGGATGTTGTAGTTAAAATCTCCACTAAACAAATCCACCATTTGAGTGGTTCCCGCCGGCTCAAAACTCTGAACTTCGGGTTGAGAGGGTCCTCCGGTTAAGGCCCAGGTTGTGGTGGGCAATAAAATCTCACTTAGCATTACTGCTAAACAGACATAGGCGTAGATTTTTATTCTTTTTGTCATAGCTTATTAAATACTTTCTGCTTTAATTTTATATGAATTTCGATCAAACACGCTTTTCGGCAAGGGAATTGAAGCAAATTCTCCTTGGTTGAAAAAAGCACGATTATTAATTATGATTACACTCTTTTTTGATGGTTTGAATGTTGGTTTAAAATAGCACTGAATATTTATTTCAGGCTCTAAGCCGAAGGTTCGTTCAAAATGATTCCCATTACAACAGGCAGTATCCTTTCCATCCACAAGATATACGTCACTTACAAAACCTGAACTAAAATACTCCAATCGTTTGAAATACTCCGTCTGATCTTGGAGGTTATATTTCAATATTTCCACATTTGGTTCGCTGGTTCCAATTTTAATGTTAAAGTACAGACCGTCATCGTATAGATTTTTAAAAGAATCAAGCCGATGCTTGTCAAATGATTTTCCTCTTAAGTTTAGTAAGGCCATGAATTCTTTTGGTCGATGCTGTACATAATGAACAATTTTTCCGTTCTCTGTTTTTTGACAGAACGAGCTATTTCTATTTTGAACCTCATTGTAGAATTCTTTAGCTGAATACTTCTTCCCACATGAAGCCAATAATAAGAAGGGAATAACCCAGACAATTGGTCGCATGAATATCATCTTCGCTCAATTGAGGTATACGTAAATTTCATCCTAAACTGTTTCCCTTTAGGGTTTTCAATTATTAAGTAATACAGTTTTTCGTATTCCAGATTTGCTTCATCAATCGGAAAATCTAAGTGATTGTCGCCTTGCACAATTTGGAACTCTAAACCTTTTGGGGTTATATCCGAGCCATTTTCGTCTTGAATAGTATAATTGAGTGTATGCTTACCATACTGATTTTGATACAACACTTTTAGGACATCCATACATATATGTGTGCTTAGCTGTGTTTGGTTGATATTCACATAAGGAAGTACAGGCTCTTTCTCCACCTCAAACTCCCACACTTCGCTGGTGGCTATTTGTTGCTCGCCAAGCTGAGCAGAGACCTGCCAGGCATAGTGTTCGCCTTCTTCTAAATCGGAAAGCTGATTGGGAAACATCAACGTAATATTTTTGATACCACTTTGGGTATACAATGACCTGTTGCGGCGAATGGCATCTTCTGCGGTTTGGTCGTTGAGCATTTTTACCAGTGTGTAAGTATAGGTTAAGTTTGGATTGTTGCCGATGGGCATGGGAGGAATCCATGTAAAGTTGGGTCGTTTTTCTTTGATGGTTGCTTCGTCTTCAGGAAAACTTAATAACAAAGGCGTTATGGGTTCGGCATGAGCCTCTGAACAAGCCGAATAATCCAACTCCGGATTAAACACCTCCTTGCAGGTATTCAAAGCATCCACACACCTTATATATATACAATAACTGTAATCGCCTGACGGAAGAAACTTCGTGCTGTTTTCTACCTCGGCAATGGTTTTGTTTGTCCATCGAGTTTGAGCAATATTAAAATTAGTTGGGGTAAAAGCATTGTTTCCCGTTTGTAAGGTATAGGTTGAACTCACATATTCTACCACCGGTTTGCCTTGTGCATCTTGGAGTACGGCACTAAACTGAACTTTTACGGGGAGGTCTTTTGTATAAACGACATCAAAGTTGAGCATGTCTTTGCTGGAAAACTGAAATCCGGCAATGGGGTGCGGATTAATAACGACTTCTGCTTTTGTTGTTTGAGACAAAAACAGAAAGGTGGCAAAAAAGAATAACGAAACTCTTTTACCCATTTTTTTGGATGTTCTCATTGCGGTAAAAATTTTATTGAACGCAGTTTGGCTCAATGTCAACTTGGTGGTTCTCATAACTTAATCAATTTAGGTCTAAAAGTGGTGTTAGTTTAAACGCTACTTTATGGACTATGGTAAACGCAAATACGAACAAAAAAAAATATCTACCAAATTATTTTTCTATTTTTTAGAAAAATTTTTCTTTTTTTGGGATATACATATATATGGTGTATATTTCGCCTTCCAATTTTTCATCATGTTATGAATCGAACATTAAAAAAACAGAAAAAACATTTCAAATTACTTGATGGTAATAGCCGCAGATTGTTTTGGGTATTGTGCTTTGCTTTTAGTGCAAATCTATTGTACGCCCAGCAAACAGAAACTTTGGACTCTATAAAGGGGAAAAAGGAAGAACTCAAATCTATGATTCCTTCGCAGCCTTTACTCAACAAAGACAGTTTGCTAAAATTTCAAAAACCCTCATTATGTGCCGACACTTTATCCAAACTGCGAAAGCAACTTACCGAACAATATTTAAAAGATTTAAAACCAACTATGCCGTGGAAACTTGCTTCGGATTCTGCTTCAGATTCTGCTTCAGATTCCTCCCATAGTTTTTTAAGAACCTCCTTAAAATATGTTACACTTTCGGGTGAAATTGTTTCTGAATCCTTCACCACCAATTACCAGGATCCTTTTACCGTAAGTGAAAAAAGTTACAGCCGATTGTATGGCAGCCCCATGGTGCAGGTAAAAAGCCTGCCTTTTAACATCGACTTTTTTGTAACCACCGAACCCAACACCATATATAATAGTAACAGTTTTAATATTCGGTTTAACACCCAACAGTTTAAAACCAACATCAAACAAGAAGCCTATCAAAAAATCAATCAGCTGCAAGCCAAAAAAAATGAGCTGAGCAAGCAAACCTTTAATACTGAAAAGGAAAAAGCTAAAATCGACTATCAACTTAAGAAGCAGGAACAAAAATTAGAAGGACTAAAAAAGCAATTTCCCAAAGACCAACAAGCACAGTTGCCCGACTATAAAAACAAAACAGATGAATATAAGCATCAGGTGGAAGGAAACGTTAGAGACTCCTTAGATTTTTTCAAACAAAAAGCCACACGTAAAAAAGATTCCATCGAAGGGCTAAAGAACAATTGGTCATCGGTTGATTCGGCAAGGTATGCCGATTATGAAAAAGCCATGAAGCAATATCATGAGCTCAAACAGAAATATGAATTCTTGGATTCGGTCTATACGATGGTGCGTTCGTTTGATTCGTTGTATGGAAACAAATTGGACGAAATGAAAAAACTCTATGGCAATCCGGATTTTTTTAAGGAAAAAGCTACATCCAAACTAAAGAGCAACAAGCTGGCTTCCATTGCCTCCTCGGCAGAATATTTTGAGATTGGCATTAACTATCCATACTTTTCTGAACTTTCACTCAACGGAATGCCCACAAAAGGGCTAAACACCAGTTTTAAGTTTGGTAACAACCAGCTGAAACTGGTTGGAGGAAAGACCTTTGTCAACCAGTTCAACACTTTTGGATTAAACCAGCCCAATCCGGAGTTTAATCGAAATGTAAATGGTATCTTGTTTGGGCATCAATACGACAAATTAAAAGTGGAAGTCTCGCACACTGCCTTGTGGGATGAAAAAAAATTGGAAGAGCCCAAACGAAATTTTATTCAAACCGTATCACTTGAGCGAAAGTTTGGCAATAAATTGAACATTGAACTTCGAACGGCACATTCCATTTATTCGGATAATGTATATGTATCGAAAGCCATTGAAGGGCAACCCAAACAACCGATAATTCAAACTCGATTAAATCAGGCTGCCGGACAGTTGAATGCACATTATGCCTTTAATGGACAATCCAAATTGAAAGTAGAAACCAAACGTATTTATCCGGGCTTTATCAATTTATCAAACCCTTATATGCGAAATGGCTACGATGAGTTGAAGGCTCAGTTTGATAAAAAGCTATTCAAACGAAAAATCAGCACTTCGGTTTTCTACAAACATTTCAACGACAACATTACCCATATTCAATCCTCTACCAACAGCATGCAGGGTTATGGCGTTTCGGTGCGGTCGAACTTTAAAAAAATACCGAACTTTTTTGTTCAGCATGCTCCGTATGAGCAGGGCAACAATCACCCCGATTCCATTTTTCGAACCAACAATCAGTTGAGTGTCACTACTGCTGGAATCATGTATTTCAAAAAAATGAAGTCCAAACAATTGTCGATAGTCACCAACTACACCCGAAGTCACATCGATTTTAACAAAGGGGAAGCACCCATTGAAAATACGTTTTACAATGCGTTTGTTTTGATGAAAGGTCAAAAATTGAATCTTTCTGTTAACGTTTACCGAAATCAATCGCTTCCCAAAGTAGATAGTTTAAATTATTCGGGATGTCGCTTAGAAGTGAGTCAAGATGCCAAAAAGAAGGTATATCTTTCATCTTCGTTGTTTTTGGACAAATACGATTCGGAGGCCTACCGTTACAATTGGGTTAACTCCGTAAACACTACCTTTTTAAAGAAGATTCAGATGCAGGCTAGTATTGGAATCGGTAGAATTGAAGGGCTATATGGCATCGACAAAAAGGATGTGTTTAGTGGGCAAATCATTATGCGGTATCGGTTGTAGGAAACAAGAAATTTTTAAAAAGATATATAGCGAAGTTTAAGAAAGAATTTATTTTTGAAAAAATGTTAGATATGAAAAAAACACTAATTTTAGTTGCAAGTTTTGCCTTGCTGATATTGGCAGGGTGCAAAGATGATCCGGTAACTACCGATGACACAACTCCTGTGTTAAATAAGGAATTGTTGCTTAATAAATATTGGATTAATCAATCGCAAACTGTAGATCATTACTTCAATTCGAATGGTACTTATGGGTTGAACAACGGGTTCGGAACATGGGAATGGATAAATAATTCTGATACCATGAAGATTCACTTTAGTGGAACAGGGTCTGATCAAATTTGGGTTTTTAATACCGGCAATTCCGCTGATAGAATGGAATGTAAATTGAGCGGAACTACAGGTTGGGGGGAATACCGAACAAGCTGGTAGGTCGGGCACTTTCTCAAAAATACAAATATCAATTCAGGGGTTCGGGGAAGCTCCCCGACAAGATCGCAAGTTCATTAGCGTCTACGGATGGACTTGCTATCTTGCCTTTGGCGAAAATTTTGAGTCAAAGCAGATAGGGAAGGGAACCGATGCAATTTTGCACGAGGATTTTTGATAGGAGAGAGGCAAGATAATTTTGTTAAACCAACTATAAAAATTTAAAAATCCGAGAGCAAAATTTACGCATCAAATCTCATCCAAAACTCGATGTTTTGGATGAGATTTATTTGCAATTTAATTACAAAATAAATACAACAAATTAACTACACCCCAAAGTTAGGACAAAATCAAAGGTACTTATAATTAACTTTTTCTGATTTATTTGGGTTAAAATATTTCTGTAATGGGGTTAAATTCCCTATAGAGCTATGCCTTCTTTTTGTGTTGTAAAATTGGATGTATTGGTTGATTTGTTGGTATAATTCCAAGCCCCCGTTGGGAGGGTTTAGATAGATTTTTTCTTGCTTTAATGAACGCCAAAAACGTTCGATGTAAATGTTGTCTGTAGCCCTTCCTTTGCCGTCCATAGAGATTTGTATGTTGTTTTGTTTTAGAATGTTTAGATAAATTTCGCTGGTGTATTGCGAGCCTTGATCGGAGTTGTGAATGTGAGGTTTTCCGTGTAGTTTTATGGTATCTGTGAGCAAGTCTGCACACCACTGTGCGGTCATCGTGTTAGACAGACTCCAGCCCACTATTTTTCTGCTATACACATCAATGATAGCTGCCATAAACATATGGCCTCTAAACATTGGAATATACGTTATATCTGTTTGCCAAACGTGGTTTGGGTGTTCTACTTTGAGTCCACCAAGCAGATAGGGATAATGACAGTTTGCCTTGTCTCTAAGGGTGGTTTTGGGCTTGGCATAAATGGTTTTTAGACGCATTTGACGATATAGTCTGCGAACACGTTTTTCGTTGATTTGATAACCCAAGTCTTCTTTGAGATAGGTCGTCATTCGAGCCACACCATAGTATGGATGTGCCATAAAACATTGGTCTATGGTTCGCATCAACTGCTCGTTTAATGCACTGGTTATCTTGGGCTTGTAATAAACACCAGATCTATTGATGCCCATTAATTTGCAACGCTCCATTAAGGGTAGTCTTGAACGCGTTTGTACAGCTCGCTGCCGTTTTTCTGTCAAACTCATTTGCCCAAGACTTTCTTTAAAAAATCAATCTGCATTTGCATATGACCGATTTTGTTGTACAATTTCTCGGTGTCTTCAGACCCTTTTTCTTTGGTCGACTTTGACTCAAATACTTCCGAGGCATTCTCCAAAAACTCCTTTTTCCAAGATACAATCTGGGTGCTATGCAGCTCATACTTACTGGCCAGTTCTTGCAATGTCTGACGTTCTTGAAGGGCTTCAATGACCACTTTGGCCTTAAATCCCGAACTAAATTTTCTACGCTTTTTGCTCATTTTCCAATTCAAATTTATTAATCTTTTGAATTGTCCTTTTTTTGGGGAGTACTATAGTTCAACCGCCTCGTTTTCATATGAGAGCCTATGTGTTATGCAGAGAACTGACGTATCATCGTCAATTTCTTCCAGTAGATTAATTTCCTTATTAGAATGATTGTTACACTCGAAAAATAGAGTACTAAGAATAAAGAGTGTTGCGAATTTATATTTCATTTTAGTAAACTACTATCATAAGTTAAATCTTGAGTTTTAACGAAAATCGGAGATAATCAATATAATTTCCCGATAATCCATGATTTTCTTAGGTATAGCCTTGCAGTTTTTGATTCCTAAACCCCAGCTGGTGCAAACATTCTCCACTGTTGTAAACGTTCAGCTCGTGTCCAATTATATTACACCTCTATTTTTATACATCAGAGTCACTCAATTGAGTGACTCTGATGACAAATTTAAACAAACTCTGCAAACTTAGTCGGACAGGTTGTTTGTATGTAATGCCTGCCTTTATAAAGTCAAGATAGCTATCGGGATGCTTTCATTTCTTGTTTTTATGTTTTGTATTCTAATCCTGTACCTCATGTTAATTGCCGGGTGCACTCCATATTGATTTTCAATCAATTAACCTCGAAAAGGAAGTCCATCAACATGTTTGAAACATTACCACATTACCCAACAAAGCCCGTCAACAAATCTGAAACACTACCCACCAAAGTCGTAGGAAACTGTTACCTCAGAACAGTTATTAAAGAAATTAATATACACCAAATACTCCTGTATGTACAATTCGGCGTCAACCAAAAAAGCAATGTTGTAAGTGCCTTGATCGACTATATACTCTTCAAAAGATCTTAGAATGCTTTGATTATTTATACTTTCACCAGATAACCTAATGTTGGTGAAATTACCAGAAGTGTCTATGTATAGTTTAAATACAGCATATTTTCCCTTAAATTGTGAGCAATTAAAGCCAGACTTATCTATTATTAAATTTATGTCTTCTTCTGTCTTCTTCTTACCCTTAGTGAAGAGAAAATCACCCTCTTGCTTAACTTTTGGTTTTACTTTAATAATCTCATTATTAGATGTTTCATCTTTCATCTTTTGATTGTTTGAGGCACATGACAAAGTCAAGCAAAAAATAAATAAATAAATAATCGTTTTCATACTAATTATTTTACAACGGTTTTCTTTTTAGTGGGCACCTTAAGAAGTAGCCCCTTGTATCCTTATATCGAACATTTGAATTAGCTAATGTACTGTTTTTCAATATTTTGTATTTTTATGCCCTTGAATTTTGTGTTCGTTATCCCGATAGCTATCGGGATGCCGTAATTTCTTGTTTTTATGTTTTGTTCGCCGCGTCGAATCACCTCGTACTCCTGTGTTAATTGCCCACTATTTATTCGAAAGTAATAAACTTCGGAAACTTCTCCCATGGAGGAAATGTTTTAATCTCGAAAAAATCATGTTCAAAGGCACTTCTTATGTACAAAATGTCGAAAGAAGTACTTTTTGATATCTCTTTCAGCTTGCCATATGATTCCATGTGTAAAAGCTCGCCATGATTCATAATATTGTTACAGTATAGTTTCATCGTTTCCGTGTCCGATTTAAGACATGAATAAGTTGGAATACGCAATTCTACATAGTTAGACATCCTATTCTTTGAAGATACAACCGTAATCAAATTCAAAGAGTCTCCATTAACAATTAAAATATCATTTTGAAAAGGTGAGTTGTAAAAAGTACTATTTGGCACATCTGCAATGCAATCTGGAATGCAAATACTATCCCAAGAGACAATTAGTGAAAAATAAATAGAGTCATTAAATTTTGCCCCATTCAAATCACTCGAAAAATTTATGCGTTCCACCATTGCAATAGAGTTCCAGTATAAATTAGATTCCTTACATTCCCTATAAGTATTACTATGACAACTAGCAAAAAATAAGAAAAAAAATATGCCCGACAAAAAAATTGTGTTGCTTTTATTTTTCCATTGTCCGCTATTTTGTTTCATAAAGCAAGCCTTTAGTTCTTTGTTCTTGTTTTAGCCTAATTGCAGGATCGTTTATGTTCAAAGTACAACTTTTTATTTTTTCATTATAATCCTTCCTAAAATTTTCTGAAACTATAGACCATGAATCGCCATTCGTAATTGAATAATAAAACGCATTCAAATGATTAACCATTCCTCCGTCACCATGTTCGACATCAGAATCTTTTCCACTTGGTTCAGATTCGCAATGGTTTTCCCCATGATATCTTTCATGATTCAATACTACCTCAATGTCATGAATGTTCAAAATCAATTTTTATCTCCATCAACGTCTCCTGCTAAGGGACGTTGATGACCGAAAATTTCGTTCCTCTCAATGTAACGTCAGAGTCACTCAATTGAGTAACTCTGAGGACAAATTTAAACAAACTCTGCAAACTTAGTCGGGCAGATTGTTTGTATGCCAGCACTGTGTTTATAAAGTCCCGATGCCATCGTGACCTTATCTTTTTTTTTGTTTTTGTTATCAGCGACGAGCCACACCAAATTCTAAAGAATTGCATTCTCTTTTTACCTCATCATCCTGCAGCATTCCATTATTCCCTTTGTATTAGATTTCATCATAAGTATTTATCTACCGACTTCTTAAAAAGATGTGAAAGTGTTTTTGTTTTTGGGTGGGGTAACGGGGAAGCTGAATGCTAAAAGGAACCATTGAACCACACAGATTTTTAGAGTGAATAAGAAACCCGAAAAAAACTTTTTAAATGGCTTTGTAACCTTTCGAACCTACCTTCGTATCTGTAGCATGAAGCATTTTACTAAGTTTATTTTCATCGTTTTATTTTTACAAGGTTTAACTTCTCAAAGTTATGCCCAGCTTTCACCAAAATTAAATACTTTGTTACAGGATAAATTAGAGAGTATGCAAAAATCTTATGGTTTTAAAGGATTATCAGTTGCCGTTACCATTGACAATGCAAACCCGTGGGTTTCTGCCGTTGGTATTTCCTCTGAAAATGAGCCGCTAAATCCAAATATGTTAATCGGTGTGGGTAGCAACACCAAGACATTTGTGAGTGCCACAATTCTTAAAATGGTAGAGCGTGACGAGCTTAGTCTTGATGATACCATCGGAAAATGGATTTCAACGTATGCCAATATCCCTACATCCATTAAAATCAGGCAATTACTGAATCATACAAGTGGGCTGAATTATTATTTGACTTCTACATTTTGGGAAGATGCAAGTGAGGATTTAACAAAAATTTGGACTATTGATGAAATTTTGACAAATTATGTTGGAGAACCAGTTTTTGCAGCAGGCTCGAAGTTTGATTATTGCAATACAAATTATCTTGTGCTTGGCTTGCTCATTGAAAAACTATCGGGCGAACCCTGTTATAAAATAATCAGAAAAGAAATTATCGATCCATTGCAACTCAAATCTACATTTTACCCGCCTTATGAAACTGTAGATAAACCGTATGCCCACTTTTGGTCTGACCTTTCTGGAAATGGATATCTGGACGACATCGGAAATTACAGCGACAATGATATTTTACCGAATGCAATAAACAGTATTCCCAACTCGGCTGGAGCCATTGTTTCAACAGCATCAGACAATATTAAGTTTTGGAGAAGTCTTTTTGAGGGCAGAATTATTTCAAACCAAACATTAAATAATGAAATGCTTAACTTTATACCAATTTCTTCAGGTCGTTCGGTGGGGTATGGATTGGGTATATTTAAGGATAATTACCTCGGAAACACGGTATTTTCTCATGGAGGCACGTGGCTTGGGCAAATTAATTCTAATTTGGTTGATACCAGCAGAAAGGTGTATATTACCGTTTTATCAAATCAAGATAGTTTGAAAAATAATTACACCGAGTTGGTAGTTCTTCAATTGTATAAAATCTTGCTTGATAATTGGCAATATGCCGAAATTCCTGCAATAGACTACAGCCAACGTACGGACGTTTACCCCAATCCATCTTCGGGATACTTTACTGTGGATTTGCCAGAAGGGGTTTTTAAGTCTCCAAACATTCAGGTATATGATATGTTGGGAAATGAAGTGATGAATAGCTCCTTTGATGAAATGATGGATGCTCAGATATCAATAAATCTTTCCGGTCAAAACGAGGGTATTTATTTGTTAAAAATAAGCAGCCCCCAAACCGATTCTCTCGTCTTTAAGAAAGTAGTGTTAACACACTAATTTTAATTGACTTAACATTTTGGATTACGACACCTGCTTCTTTTAAGCGGAGCGGGTAAATAAAATTAAAAATACATTTTGTTTTACTCCTCATTGGAATGCATTGAAAATTTTATTCATGGATAAAGTTATTTTCAGTATTCCAGAAAATTTGCAGTCAACTTTTCTCACAAACAAATTAAAAACGTAAATCTTTAAAATTTGTGTTCCTTTGCCGCTGGTATGAGAATAGCGTTTTATGGTGCGGCACAACAGGTAACGGGCAGTATGTATTTGCTGACATTAACAGATGGCTATAACATATTGATAGACTGTGGATTAAACTATGAAAAAGATGTAGCACGAGAAGAAAATGCCAAATTTCCGTTCGACCCACAAGATATTGATTTAGTGGTTTTAACCCATGCTCATATAGACCACTCTGGCAATTTGCCAACGCTATTTGCCCGAGGCTATGAGGGCAAAATTTTGTGTACGGAACCCACATGGAGATTGTCGGATATTTTGTTGATGGATTCGGCAAATATTGAGGCCAAAAGAACTTCCGGAAAAAAGAATAAAAAAACCGGAGCCAAACGCCTTTTTGGCCACAAACAGGTAATGGATGTGGTGCAAAGTATGGTTACCTTAAAGTTTAATAAGCCCTTCTCTATCAGAGAAAATATGAGGGTTGAGTTGGTGCCTGCTGGTCATATTTTAGGAGCTTCCAGCATTGTTTTTAGCATAGTAGAAAAGGGGGAAGAAATTAGAGTTGGATTTACTGGTGATCTTGGAAAGAACGATGCTAAAATTATTATGAAACCACAACCCATGATAAACCTAAATTACCTAATTATGGAAGGAACTTATGGTTCTCGGCTGCACAGAGACCCACGTTCGCCGGAAGATTGTTTGATTCATTACATAAAAAAAACATGTATTGAACAGCCGGGCAGACTAATTATTCCAGCGTTTAGCGTTGGTAGAACACAGGCCATCTTGTTTACCCTCAATCGTATTTTTAGAGAGGCAAAACTACCCGCAATTCAGGTATTTACGGATAGTCCTTTGGGTATTTCAAGTGGAAATATTCACGAGGATTTTGCGGAGTATTTTAATGAAGAAGCCAAAGATTTTGCCCAAAAATATGGTGATTTATTTCGTTTTAAAGACCTATTGATTGTAGAGGACAAGGAAGATGAAGAAATAATGAATCGACACTACAAGCCCAGCATCATTGTTTCATCATCGGGTATGTTAGATGGAGGCCGCATTCAAAAGCATATTGCCGATAATCTTCAAAACCCTATGTGTACAATTTTAATAGCCGGATATTGTACTGAGGGAACTTTGGGAGCCGAGCTTTTGGCGGGCAAAAAAACGGTAAAAGCCAACAACAAAATACGGGATGTATATGCCAAAATCGAATCGACGGATGTTTTTTCTGCACATCCCGATCAAATTGGTTTAACCCAATATTTTCAGAATGTTTTATCCGGTTCTCAAAATCTAAAAAAAGTTTTTTTAGCCCATGGAGATAAAGACTCTTTAGCCACATTTAAAACCGTTTTACAACCTCATTTTACACAAATAGAAATACCGGCCAGAGGCGAGGAACATACTTTTGTCTAATATAATTCACTTTCTTGTCGAATAAGAAATTTGGATTGTGAAACTATTTTTCATCTTGCCCGTATCAATGACAAAAGTGTTGGATGTATGAAAAAAAATATACTCGTTCTTCTTTTGGGCTTGCTTGCTGGTCAGCTAAAAGCCTACCAAATATCGGGTAAAGTTACCTTTGATGATCAACCATTGCCAGGAGCGGCGGTGCATATTAAAGGCACAACATACGGCGTGGCCACCAACGGAAAAGGAGAATACTTTTTGCAATTGGAAGCCGGAAACTATACGGTTTTGTGCGAATTTATTGGTATGGAATCCATCGAAAGAACCATTACCGTTTCAGGTAATATTGAATATCTAAATTTTAGCATGGTGGAGTCGCAAAATTTACTTTCCACCACAACCATTGACGCCAACTCAGAAGACCCGGCTTATGGGCTTTTACGCTCGGTAATTGCCAAAAAGGACAGTCTAAATAGAGAAGAAATGTTCAAATGCAGGTTGTATTTAAAAGTTTCACTCGAAAACGAAGACTTAAAAAAATCTGACAGCACAAACCCGGATTTAACCACACGAGAAAAGGTCAATTTTATTGAATCATACTCCGATATTTATAAAGCATACAATCGAACAAAAGAGGTAAAAAAGGCATATAGAAATTTTTCAGAAAACCAACGTATCTACGATGGCTCAAAATCAGTAGCCTTTGGTTTTTCGATGGGGGAGAAAGACCCTACTGCTGCCCGCAAAACAGAAAGTAACGATTTATTCTTTACCAGAATTTCGGAAGGAAACTTTGATTTTCTCCAAAATTTGATGCAGTTGCCCGTGTTGAGTCAAATGCCCATTACCTCTCCCATAAGCGACAATGCTTTTTCGGTTTATCGATTTAAACAAGTAGAAACGTTTTACGATGTTTCGGGTGATTTTATTGGAAAAATAAGGGTTACACCCAAAAATAAAGATGCCGCCTTATTTACTGGAGTTATTTATATATCGAAAACAACAAAAACCTTAAAATCTGTTGAACTGGAAATTAACCCAACCGCGTTGATGTATTTCAATAATTTTAGGGTTATACAAGACTACGATTTTACAAAGGATAATCAATTGATTATTACCCGACAAGAGTTTTACTACGAGAGCCACACCAGTAAAACAAAAGCCAACTACGGCCACACGTATGCCACCTATTCTGATTATGATTTTGATACAAAAATATCTGCCCGATTTATGAATGAAGGGGAGGTCGTTTTTGAGGAGGAAAGCATGGATATGAGTTCAAATTATTGGGATAGCATACGACCGATAGGTCTCAAACCTCTTGAGCAAAACTTTGTGCATACGCAGGATAGCATTGTGCAATATCACAATAGCATGGAGTATTTACTAAAAAAAGACAGCACCATAAATGATTTGAATATCTGGGATTTTTTGATTTACGGCATTGTGCATAGAAACAGTCAAAAAGGTACTCGATGGTATATTTCTCCAATTACAGGGGCATTGCTGTCGATTAATTATGTGGATGGCTGGCGACCGGAGGTTTCAGGGTCGTTTACCAAAAATTGGAAAAATGCCAAACAGATAGAATTAAGTGGTGGTATCAGCTATGGGCTTACGAATAAAACAGTAAAAGGAAGCATTGGAACCCGATATTTATACGACCCAAAAACGTTTTCGAGAGTTAGACTTTATTATGCCAACCAATATACTATGGTAAACACCAGCACCAGTATAAAGGAGTATCTTAGCCCCAGAAACTATGCCCAAAACAATGGCTACGGCATTGGCTATGAGCGGGAGTGGATAAACGGTATTTTTTCGCGTATTTATTTGGATTACAACACATTTAGTCCATACAAGGGCGAGGTTTTTGATGAATGGAAAAAGTATTTTCCAAATGTTTCAAAACCACAAGATTTTGAACCTTTTCAAGAAATGGTGCTCGACATAAATACCCGAATTACTTTTAGACAGCGGTATGAAATGTTGCCCCATGAAAAAATCATCAAAGGCTCAAAATATCCAATTGTAAATCTTCATTATGAAAAAGGGATAAAACCAATGTTAGGAAGCGATGTAAATTACGATTTTATAGAGGCTCAAAGCGGGTATAATTTTAAATTATTTAAAGTTGGACAAACTATGGCTTATGGCCAAGCAGGTAGGTTTTTGAATAACAATGCAGTGCGAATTTCTAATTTAAAATACTTTAGAGGTTCTGATAGATTCTCATTTTCAAACCCGCTAAAAACCGCTCAAACCATTGTAGATACTGGCTATAACACGTCTAAAGCCTATATTTTGATGGGTATGATGCACCATTTTAATGGTGCATTGCTCAATAAGGTTCCTATATTGAAAAAAACAAAAATTCAAACAGCAATTGGCACAAACATTCTTTATTTGGAAGAAGTGAATTTGTTGAATACCGAATTAATTGTAGGCTTGGAGCGTCCGTTTAGATTAGGGCAGCAGATGTTTCGATTTGGGGTATATTATGTAAATGGCCTAAATACCGAGACAGGAATAACTCAGAGGGTAAAATTTGGTTTCGATTTTTTAGATTTGGGAAGTTGGCTATGGAGGTATTAGGTTATTTTCAATTTACCATCTTGATATTTTACTACCACCGGATGCTCGTCAAACCGCATACAAAGTTCCGTATTATCACCAAAACCTAATCGGTCAAAACGCTTGGCATGACTGGCTTTCGACAAATAGTGCAATAGGTTCGTTTTTGAATTTTTTACCATGTCGAGGGCAATTTCAACTACATCGGAATCATAGCTAAAATGACTTTTTAACATGCTTACCAAATAGCCGGCAAAAAGGGTGTCTTCAATATTTACGGCATTTTTCCAACCAGAGCAAAATAGGAGTACATCACTATCGCACTTTTTTAAGTATTCAGCAGTGGCAGATAGATTATAAAATGAGCCCACCAATATTTCAGAGGCATCCATCGATGCATGAATACATTTGGTGCCGTTGGTGGTGGTTAGCACAACTTCTTTTCCAAGCACCATTTCTCGGGCGTATTCTGATGGTGAGTTTCCAAAATCAAAACCTTCGGCTTTTTGTCCGTTTCTTTCGCCCGCAATCAAAAAAATATCTTTATCAAATTGCAAAGCCTCATCCACCGAAACTACCGGAATAACCGAAGTTGCTCCATTATTCAGAGCCGCACAAATGGTGGATGTAGCACGCAATACATCAATCACCACCACGGTCTTATTTTTCATATCAAAAAGAGGCTGTAGTAGTGGTGATAAAATAATGTCGATGTTTCTTTGCATAGTGCAATATTGCTAAAATCAAATGGCTTTTAGTCGATTTTTCGGGCAATTATTTCGGTCATGAGCGGGCAGCACAAAAGTGTTTCTGGCGTATTTTCTAAAATTTCAATATCACGCAGCACAGCTCTCATTTCATCTTCCAACAAAAGACCGGCAGCCACTAATTTTGGAAAATAGATTTTATAAAACGAAACGGGCCATTGCCAAACCAAATCACCTGGGCGGCCTATTTTGGGCATCAGTTTGATGGAAACAATTTCAAAATTCAAATCCATCAGCATTTTTGGCAGGAGTTTTCCGGCATCTATTTCTCCGGTTTCACTTTTAAAACTTTTTAAAGCGGCAGCAATGCCTTTGGCCAAACCAGGCAATGATGGCACCATTTGGTGGGTATCCCATTGAAAATATTCATGAAAAACAAGCGTAGCTCCCAACTTCAAACTTGGTTTTAGTTTGGTCAAAACTTCCGGAATATTGTTTATCCAAGCCATTGCCCATCGGCAAAAAATGCCGTCGATACTATTTTCGGTCAGTTGAAGTTCATTGAAATCGGAATGAATCGTTTCAATATTCAACCCATACTGCTGAGCAATTTTGTCAACAAATTTTAAATATTCAGCCGACTTATCAACTGCCACAACCCTGCCCAATTTGCCAACAATAAAAGCCATTTCTTTGGTGCAAAACCCTGGGCCACAGCCCAAATCTAAAAGTGTTTGCCCCGAACGAAAGCCAGCTTTGCTATAGGCTTCTTGAACCTCTTTTGCCCATACCTGATGCTGCAAACCCAACCTGAAAAGTTCGTCGGCATCTGTTCCTAAAATGTAATCTTGATATTTCGACATACGATAATATAGAATCAAAAGTACATGCTTTTTGAGGCTTTAAATTCTCATACCCAAAAAGTTTTTAACACCCTTTAGAACAAATCGCACAAAGTTAAGTCGGCAATAAAAACTATTTTCGCCGCTTAAATTTAAAAAATGAACGAAGTATATATAGTATCTGCTGTACGAACCCCAATGGGAAGTTTTAATGGGGTTTTTAGCGATATACCTGCAACAAAATTGGGAGCCACCGCCATTAAAGGAGCCTTAGAAAAAGCCGGTATTAACCCCAATGAAGTGAACGAAGTTTTTATGGGCAATGTGTTACAGGCCGGAGAAGGGCAGGCACCTGCCAGACAGGCAGCCATTTTTGCCGGTTTGCCTTATGAAGTGGCTTGCACCACCGTAAACAAGGTATGCTCAAGTGGTATGAAGTCAGTAATGTTGGCAGCTCAAAGCATCATGTTGGGGCACAATGAATGTGTGGTAGCCGGAGGAATGGAGAACATGAGTCTTGTGCCACATTATCTTATGAACTCTCGAAAAGGATATAAATTTGGTGATGTAAAAATTATTGATGGCGTATTGCACGATGGTTTAAAAGATGTTTACAACGACTATATGATGGGTAATGCTGCGGAAAACACAGCAGCCGAGATGAACATTACCAGAGAAGAGCAAGATGAATTTGCCATAAAATCTTACAAAAAATCAGCTGATGCTTGGCAAAACGGACGTTTTAACGAAGAAATAGTTGGTGTAGAAGTGCCTCAACGAAAAGGAGATCCTCTTTTGGTTACTGAAGATGAGGAATATAAAAATGTTTTCTTTGATAAAATCCCTTCATTAAAACCTGCTTTTATTAAAGATGGAACCATTACCGCCGCCAATTCAAGCACAATGAATGATGGAGCGGCTGCATTGGTGTTGATGAGTAAATCAAAAATGGAATCGTTGGGTTTAAAGCCGTTGGCCAAAATATTAAGTTTTGCCGATGCCGGTCAGGCTCCTGAATGGTTTACAACCGCACCTTCAAAAGCATTGCCTATTGCTTTGGGCAGAGCAGGATGCAGCATAGATTCGGTTGATTTATTTGAAATAAACGAAGCATTTAGCGTGGTAAGCCTTGCCAACAACCGCATTTTGAAATTAGATGAAAGCAAAGTGAATGTAAATGGCGGAGCTATTTCTTTGGGTCATCCATTAGGGGCAAGCGGAGCCCGTATTTTGGTTACACTTATTCATGCTTTAAAACATAAGGGCGGTAAAATAGGGGCTGCCGGAATATGCAATGGCGGCGGCGGAGCCAATGCAATGGTTTTGCAAGTATAAAATACTATGAAGCACAGCTTTTGAGTTAATACATAAAAATGGCTCGAAAACGATTTATCACACTGGGTTTACTTATATGCCCTTGGTTTTTGCAATCAAAGGCCAAAGAGGTGGACACTACCTATTTCGATTCTATCCGAAATTACGAATATCAATTAGAAGGGCTGAGCCATCGCATTATCAATGGAGCCGACCAAAACGAACGGGCAACCAGTTGCTACTATTTTGTGCAAACACTCAAAAAAGCATTGGCCGTTCCGGGTAGTTTCAATTACAACTTTACACTCATCAACACGGTTTCTATTTTAAAACCTGACGATGAAAAATTCAGATTATTTACCTGGAATTTGCTTTTAGACAGTAGTAGGTTTATGTATTTTGGGGCCATCCAAATGAATAACTCCGATTCGTTGATTTTGCATGGGCTTTATGATAGTTCAGATTACATAAAAGACGTTGATTATTCTACGGTTGACTGCCGACATTGGGTAGGAGCATTGTATTATCAAATTTATCATTACAGCTACAAGAAAAAAGATTACTACCTGCTTTTTGGCTGGGATGGCGACAATGAGTTTATCAATAAAAAAATTGTAGATGTATTGGCTTTTGACGAAAGCAATACACCCTATTTTGGCTTACCCATTTTTGAAGATGAAGTAGATGACTATAAAAGTCGGATGATTTTTACGTTTGCTGAAAGGGCAACCATTCCTTGCCGTTACGATAAAGAAAAAAATCACATCGTTTTTGAAAACCTTTCTCCGCAAAACGAAATGCTTAAAGGGCGTTACCAATATTATTTGCCGGATGGAACATACAGTTATATGTCGTTTGTAAAAGGCTTTTGGCAATTGCAAAACCGCGAATTGTTTGATGATGAAGCAGAACATACCTTCGACTTACGCCCCCCCAACGGCACCGAAGGAAAAGACTATCAAAAGAAGAAAAAAGGCTTTTTTAGTTTTCTAAAACGAAAAAAGAAAGAAGCGTTTTAATTAAAACGAACGTATATATTTACTCCCCAAACTTCGACATGACCTCTTCACTAACACCTACAAAGCTGTAGCCGCCATCGTGGAAAAGGTTTTGCATCGTTACTTTTCGAGTCAAATCAGAAAATAAAGCCACACAATAGGATGCACAATCATCTGCCGTTGCATTGCCCAATGGAGACATTTTGTTGGCATAATCAATAAAGGCATTAAAACCACCAACACCCGATCCCGCAGTGGTCATGGTGGGCGATTGTGAAATGGTGTTTATTCTCACTTTTCGTTTCACACCATAATGGTAACCAAAACTTCTTGCAAACGATTCTAAAAGCGATTTGCTTTCGGCCATTTCGCCATAATCTGGGAATGTCCGTTGAGCCGCTATATAAGTAAGTGCCACTACGGAACCCCATTCGTTTATCGCATCTTTTTGATAGCAGGTTTGCAACAATCTGTGCAAGCTCATAGCACTGATATCAAAAGTTTTGTGCATAAAATCGTAGTTGGAGTCGGTGTAGGCTTTTTTCTTTCGGATATTCAAACTCATGCCCACAGAGTGAAGTATAAAATCCACTTTCCCGAATTTTGCCATAGCTGCGTCTATCAGGTTGTTCATATCTTCATCGCTGGTTACGTCACATGCAACAATATCCGAACCTGTTTTTTCGGCCAAATTGTTTATTGCTCCCATTCGCATGGCTATGGGGGCATTGGTTAAGATAAACTCCGCACCAGCCTCATGGCATTGCTCAGCCACTTTCCAAGCAATCGAATTTTCATCCAACGCACCAAATATGATTCCTTTTTTACCTGCCAAAAGTTGATTTCCCATAATGTCAAAATTTTATGGTGCAATGTTATAAAAAACTTTTAGAGCACGATAAAAATAATGCCTGATGTTTTTCGGTTCAGATATAAATCTAACCGATAAATGCCCGCTGGCAATTGATTTAGTTCGTTCAGTTTTATGCTGTTTTTCTTTGTTTGAATATCAGGTAAAATAATTTTTCCTATGACATTTTTAATCTGAATGGTTGCTGTTTCGTTTGAGTAGTTTTCGAAAAACAAAGTGCTACTTTCAGTAATAGGGTTTGGAAATAATTTTAATGCCACCGAATCAAGCGAAACCACGGTAATTTGTAAAATTTTTGATACCCCGTATTTGCCCAAGTTTATTCTAAAATAGTTTGGAACATTGTATATAAAGTCGGAGCCAACCGTGTAGGCATAACTTTCTTCTGTTGTATCGGCCCCGCAAATGCCAGGATAGATATAAATAGACCTTAGCATATTAGAATCCAAACCGTGTTCTACCTTTATGTCCTCGCACGTAAATCCCGCACTTGTACGCCAGTGAATAATTACATGTTCATTTTGTTCATTAATTCCATAATCAATTAAATAAGCATCTATTTGAGCAAAAGAATATAGACTTTTACAAATTGCCAGAACAATAATTAAAATTCGTTTCATACACCAAATGTTCCAACTTAGTCGGCCTTATCAGTCATTCCTGATAAAAATTTCGCCGCAAACATAATTAAGCAACGTATTATTGCCCCCTAAAGTTTTTGTTTTGAACAGTTCAAAGATAATATCCGAAATTTTTACACCCAACCCTGCAAAGTTTTTTGTGATGGCCGGGCCATGTGCCATTGAGGGTAAAGAAATGGCGTTTGAAATTGCCAAAAGTTTAAAAAATAGTTGCCAAAAACTTGGTATCCCATTTATTTTTAAAGGTTCTTATAGAAAGGCAAACCGCTCAAGATTAGATAGTTTTACAGGTATAGGTGATATTGAAGCATTGACAATTTTACAAAAAATAGGGGAGGAGCTTGATATACCTACTGTTACCGACATACATGAAAGTGATGAAGCCGAAATGGCTGCTAAATATGTGGATGTACTCCAAATTCCAGCCTTTTTATTTCGACAAACGGATTTGTTGGTGGCCGCAGCCAAAACCGGAAAAGTAGTGAACATAAAAAAGGGTCAATTTGCGTCATCTTCTGCCATGAAATATGCATTAGACAAGGTTTTGCAGAGTGGAAATCAGAACGTATTGCTGACAGAACGAGGCAATATGTTTGGGTATGGCGATTTAATTGTGGATTTCAGAAACATCACAGAAATGAAAAACTTTGGTAAACCGGTAGTAATGGACATTACCCATAGTTTGCAACAACCCAATGCAGGTAGTGGGGTAACTGGCGGTAAGCCAGAATTGATAGAAACCATTGCAAAAGCGGCCATTGCCGTTGGTGCAGACGGGTTGTTTGTCGAGACTCACCCTAATCCGTCTGAGGCAAAATCAGATGGAGCCAACATGCTGCCATTAAATCAATTCGAACCTTTGATGGAAAAACTGTTAAAATTAAAAGTAGCCACTTTATAGGGGTAAGTGCTTTTTATTTCAATATTTGTATTATAAAAATTTATGTTATGAGAAATTCTATTAAAATTCTAGGTTTGATTGTTATGGTCGTTTTGTCGAGTTGTTCTCGTCAATATGGGCATCTAACAGGTACGCGTTTTTTGCAAAAAAACAAAAAAGAAGCAGTGGCTTCTAACAAATCCTCGCATTATGTAAAACCAAATGTCGATGTGAAAAATGTTGAAAAACCTCAGGATGAAGTGTTGGCTGAAAAGGTTGACAAGGTTTTAGATCTTAATCAAGCAGAATCAAAAAATGTTTCGGTAAAAGAGTTGGAAAATGGTATCCAAAACGCTAAGTCAGAAGACATTGAAGTTACCAAAACATCCACTCAAACGAAAAAATCTCCCATTGCAAATGTCAAAGATTTTGGCAACAAAGTGGTGCAGAACAAGGTAAACAAAAAAGTAAATAAAATCAAATCAATTACAGAATCTAAAAAATCAAAGGGTGATTCTTCTAACCTAATTTACATAATTTTGGTTGTACTCTTAGTTCTGTTGCTAATCTATTTATTAAGAGAACTTTTAGGACCGCTGTTTGGAGTATTAATTTTGGTTGTTCTAATTATATTTATTCTGTATCTACTTGGAATGATTTAAACCTCTTATTCTGACAGAGTAAGATTGTTATTTTGACGAGTAAAGATAAAGGTTTTACCATTCTCATTCTTGTCATTTCCGATAAATGCAAATAGAGTATTGCCCGAAAGGCGATACTCTATACATTTCGGAAAGTCATGTTGCTCATTGATGCATACAAAAGAATTTTTTGAAGCCTCAACAACTTTAAATTTTGTTGGAGTTGCATTTTCTTTTGGATGAGCAATAAACACCCAACCATTCTTTTGTTTCACAAGTTCCATTATTTCGGTTATTGAACACTCTCCATTTGAAGATACTTTTTCGGTGGCTTTAAAACCATTGTCTGTTTTTTGCCAAGATTCCACCAGCACAACACTATCCTGGTCAGAAATTCTTACCCAATCTCCAATAATCCAATCACCGTTCAAGTCAGGCGATATGGTTGCTGAACAAGAAGCCAACAAAAAAAATGCTACTGAATATAAAAGTTTACTCACAGCGACATGTTAATACTACTACGTTTCAAAATTAGTATTTTATTTTAAATTTGCCTAAAAGAGAAAAGTATATGAAAAACATTTGGATTGCAGCATTTATGCTGTTTGCTTTAGGTATTCAATCATGCAAAGATGAACCAGTGGTGGATGATGGAAACAACAATACGACAGATATTAGAGACGTGATAGTGGGAGAATATACCTGTACGTATGAAGTTTTTGATGCGGTAAGCGGCGATAAAAAAGGAAGTGGTAGCATGAACTTAAAAGTTTATGCCAACTCCACAGATAAAACAATGTTCGATTTCAGAAAAGACGGTTTAACAAAATTTATGTCGGGTGCTAATCTTGTAAAGGTAAGTGACGGATATACTTTTGATATTCCCCAACAGGAAGTTGATGGATTTGGAGAGCTAAAAGGAAGACCAATTTTAAATGTTACTGGACAAACCACAAGGGTTTCAGGGTATTACACTACTGGTAATAACAACGTTACAGCTATGTGTGAATATATTAACGGTGGTGCAAGCAACAACGATTTGGTTCAGTTTGTAATGGTAAAAAAATAATTTGGTGCAACTCCTTAAGTAAATCAAGCGTCTAAAAGAATGTGAAAGCAAGAATTCGTTATTTGTGTGTGGCAGTTGCTTTAAGCTCATGGTTTTGGGCATCTGCCACCCATATAATGGGCGGAGAGTTCTATTACGAATACCTTGCAAAAGATTCATTCCGGTTTACTTTCGTTTATTACATCGACTGTGTTCATGGCAATGCCGGGGCCATTTCGGATGATAAAACGGCTTTTTTTGGCTTTTTTAATGCAAAAACAAAAGATTTAATCAAAACGGTGGAGGTAACGCGAAGCGACCCCGAGCGTGTTTCAAAATTGAACTATCTGTGCATTCAACCACCAAGCAATGCTTGTGTAGATAAATACCTTTATACATTTGAAGACAAAATTTCTATAGGGTCAGATGGTTTAGTGGTTACATTTCAGCGATGCTGTAGAAACTCCACTATCACAAACCTTATAGATCCACTTTCAACCGGTATGACCATTTTTGCAGAAATTCCCGCCGTGGTGGAAGTAAACAGTAATCCGGTTTTTAAAGACAATCCACCGAATTTTCTCTGCAACGATGCCAAATTAATCTTTGACCATTCCGCTTTCGACAAAGACGGAGATTCTTTAGTCTATGATTTATACATTCCATTTTTAGGTGCTTCCAATACTATTCCGCGGCCTACTACACCCGATGCTCCTCACTATCAAAATGTTGTTTACAAAACTGCCTATCATTTGGGAGACCTAATGGGTGGAACGGAAAAATTGAAAATTGATTCTAAAACAGGGATACTTACAGTTAAACCAGATGCAGAAGGCCAATACGTGGTTGGAATAAGGGTAAGCGAATATAGAAATGGTGTAAAAATTGGCGAAACATTGCGGGACTACCAGTTCAACGTATTGCAATGTAATTTTACGTTAGAGGCAGATTTTAAGATTCCGGAAACAATTTGCATGGATAGCATTTTATTTCTTAAAAACACCAGCCAAAACGCAAACTCATATCATTGGACAATTACCAATCCAACGCAAGGTTGTGATACTTCTGTTGAAGACAGCCCCGAAATTTCTTTTTCGCAGTCGGGAGTTTATCAAATTAAATTGGTGGCTAAAAACTTGAATTGTATTGACAGTATTACGCAAAATATTACCATAAAAAGTAGAAAAACACTGTATGCTGATTTTGATATTACCCCAGATACTATTTGCCTTGGCGACACAGCTTTTATTACCAAAATGGGAACCGAAACTCCAGACTGGTTTTGGGATGTTGGCTACGGCGAAATGCACAATTTCAATTTCAAACGTTTTGTCCCGGATGAAACGGGTGAAAGAAATATTACTCTAAAAATTGTTGACTCGGTGTATTGTCTTTCGGAAGATTCAATTACCAAGAAATTGTTTATTCAACCTATTGATACCTTTGAGTTCGATTTTGATTTTGAAGTTATTAACACGTGCGATTCAACAGGAATTTTTTTGAATAAGAAGGATGATTTCAAAGAAAATTGGAATTGGAATATTTCAGGTTTTCAAGATAATTACGAAAATTTTGGTTCTGTATTTCTTGAAAATTTAACTGCCGGAAAGATATACGATGTTTCGCTGATAGCAAAAGATTCAAGAACGGCCGGTCATTGTTTTTTTTATAAACCCAAAACAAACCAAATAAAATGGGAAATTGAAAAATTTGAATTTGAGCCAACTACGTACAATGTTTTTACACCAAATCAAGATTATTCAAATGATTGCTATTTTTTTGGAAACGACAGTTTTGAATGTGTGAAGGCCGTGATATGGATTTATAACCGATGGGGAGAATTGATGTTTACAAATGAAAAAAATGACTTTGATTGTTGGGACGGAAAATACAACGGGAAAATATGTGCCTCTGGAACCTATTTTGGCATCATCAAATACTTTAAAGGCGAAGAAGAAATTGACAACCGGAGTGTAACTATCACATTAATTGGTGATTAAAACCAAAGATTACTTTTTACGGCGTTTAATTTCATCCCTTATTTGTGCCGCCTTTGAATAATCTTCGTCCTGAAGGGCTTCGTTTAGTAAAATTTCTAAATCTGATATATCCAAACCCGAATAATCGTCACTCTCAACAATATCTTTCATAAAGTCAAAATCATCCGAATCTTCGGGTCTTCCAGGTTTTTCATCTTCGGTTTGCTGGGGTTCAATGCCCACAGCATCCAATATCTGTGGAGTGGTAAAAATTGGGCAATTAAATCGAACGGCTAATGCCACGGCATCACTGGTTCTGGCATCAATTTCTATTTCCTGATTTTCTTTAAGACACACCACTTTGGCGTAAAATACACCTTCAATTAAATTGGAAATGAATATCTGCAAAACGTCAATATCAAAGCTATCGGCCAAGTTTTTAAACAAATCGTGGGTTAGGGGTCTTTGGGGTTTTATGTCTTCCAAAACCAAGGCAATGGCTTGAGCTTCAAATGCTCCAATAACAACAGGAATACGTCTATTGCCACCCACCTCACCCAAAATCAAGGTGTATGTGGTTTGCTTGCTGGTGTGTCCAGATACTAAACCAGATATTTCCAGTTGTACCTTGTTCATTATTCAGCTTTTAGCTGTTTTGCTCTTTCAATTAGTTTTGGAAGTACCTCAAACGCATCCCCAACGATGCCATAGTCGGCAGCTTTAAAAAATGGAGCTTCAGGGTCGGTATTAATTACGCAAATAACTTTGCTACTGCTGACTCCAGCTAAATGCTGAATGGCACCTGAAATACCAACGGCAATATACAAATTCGGTTTAATAGAAATACCTGTCTGCCCAACATGTTCGTTGTGCGGTCTCCAATCCATATCAGCTACTGGTTTAGAGCAGGCAGTTGCTGCACCCAGTATGTCGGCCAATTCTTCAATCATCCCCCAATTTTCGGGGCCTTTCATTCCTCGTCCGGCAGATACTACCAACTCGGCCTCAGTTAAAGGAATCTTGCCTTGAACCTTATCAACTTTAAGTGATTTTGATTTTATGCTTGAAGTGGCATCCATATTTAGTTGGCTTACCTCGGCATTTTTGTCAAATGATTTTATTTCATAAGAGTTGGGTATAATGCTAATTACCTTTACATCTGCATGATGGCTAACGCCGGTAAAAGCTTTATTTGAAAAACACGATTTTCGAACAGCAAATCCTTGACTGGTGTCGGGCAAAGCAACCACACCCGTACTCAAAGAAGCATTCAATTTAATGGCTACTTGAGGGGCAATGCTTTTTCCGGTATATGAACCAGAGAAAATAACGACCGAGGCATTTTGTTGTTTCGCAATTTCGCTTATTACAAAACTGTAAGTTTCGGGAGTGAAAGATTCTAACCCATTTCCTGAGACACAAATAGTTTTGTCAGCCCCGTATTTTCCCAAATTTTCAGAAATGCTGCCAATGCAAATGCCACCACATTTAGTAGAAAGTTTACCGGCCAAATCAGCCCCATAGGTCAG